>JASHRR010000091.1 GCA_030037185.1 Xanthobacteraceae bacterium
GTCGTGACGAGGACGACCTGGTCGGCCTGAATCACACGATCATTGTAGAGGACAATCGCGCCGGGGATCTGCTTTTCAACATCCGCTATTCTCGATTCGTAGGTAAAGAAGAAGTCGCATTCAACGGGGTTGACGAAGCACTTGTCCGTCAGTCGGCCGGTCGAGCCCTCCGTGTGGTCGACCTTTTCTCGGAACGCGTCAATCACCGATTTGACCTTCGGGTCGGACAGCTCGCGACCAGTCATGTTTGTCTTGCCGGCAGCGGAGTACGCGAGTGCTACCGCCACGACTTGGCAGCTCGCCGAGCGGGCGCAGTCGGTGGCGTGGCCCTTGATTGTTCCCCAGTTCGCCACCTCCGTGTTGCCGGGAGCGAGATCGGCCCAGTTCTTGCCGGCTACGGATACGAGGTCCGAGAAGGTGAGCGCCTTGGGGTCCTTATTGTAGAATTTTCCAAGAACTTCGGCCGCCTGCGGATTGACGACGGCGATAACCATTGATGAGGCGTACATTGTCTGCTCAGCCGCGTTCCACTTGGCTGAGCGCAGACCGAGGATCGAGGCGTCAGGCGACACGGTCGAGCAGTTGAGCCTGCCGCTCTCCCATTGGTTCATGATGTCGCCGGAGCCGAGGAGTGTACCCGAGCTGTCGCGGGGGAAGTTGATCGTCACCTTCTCGTTGCCGTGGATCTTCTGGAACCCCGCGACGACGGCCGGATCGGCAACCAAGGCGTTCTTGTCAGATGCCCAGCACATGTTGATCGCAACCGGGTTCAGCGTAGCTAATCGCGCCGTGTTCTTGGCGGCAGCCCACCAAGAGCTAAGGGTGTTTTTCAATGTTTCGTCCCAAGTTTCCTGCGCACAAGCTGGCGCCGAAATGGCCGTGAAGCACACCGCCACCGTGACACAGGCGAGGATCCTGGAAGTTGTCATGATCGACCTCCATTTCTGACAAGGAACTTGCCTCAATGATGTTCGTCTTGCTGTGACAGACGTGTGACGGCGCGAAGTCGGCCGAGGAAAAGTGATCTGTTCCCAACAGGGTGCTCGAAAACTGCTGTATTTCCGTGGTCGGCCAGGGGTGGCGTAATTGACGTAGACCGCCGATGCCACAAGGTCGCCCCCGGCAGCGCACCGGGCGTTGGCTTAGGCTTTCCGGTACCGCCACCTCTTATCCTCCATCGGAGCGACGGGAATTGTCAGCGTCTCCTCCGGCGCGGAGATTTTCGCAATTGCCCGGATGTTGTCCTGGCCGCCGCGCCAGCCGACGCCAACGCGCTGAGCGTTGTTCCAGGCCGAAACGCTGGCACCGAGCCCATCATTAATGCCCACCCGTCTCGGAACTCGCTTGCAAGCGTGCTTCCGACGCCACGGACAACGTCACGACTAGAAGGACGCCGTCCTTAGTTCATATCTCCATCGGGGGCGTTGTCGCCAGTCGCGACGAGGATGCCACAACCGATGCATGCTTCGCGCATGCTTGTGGCTCCTGCCTTAGCGCAGCCGGACGTATTTCCGAAGCTTATGGGCGCCGACGTCGGCGGCATAGATATTACCCATGGCGTCGGCCGCGATTCCCGATGCCGAAGTGCCGCGCTCGACCGTGCTCAGATCGGTCGGATCAGGAATAAAGGCGCGCAACGAACCGTTGATGGCGTTGCCGACCACGATGCCACGCAGCTCGCCCGGCTGCGCTCGTGCCGACTCGTTACGACGTGTCGACTCATTGCGGAAGGCGGCGCCGACATAGATGGTATCGTCCGGCCCGATAAAGACTGAGCTTGGCTGGCCGAATTGATACCAGGCGGTGATGAAATTGCCGTCCTGATCGAAAATCTGGATGCGACTGTTGCGGCGGTCTGCAACATAGACATGGCCGAGCGAGCCGCCCACGAAAATGTCGTGCGGATCATCGAAATCGCCTGGAGCCGATCCTTTGTGGCCCCAGGTCTTGATGAACCGGCCGTCCTTGGAAAATTTAACCACACGGCCATTATTCGACTTATTCGGCGAGTGGCCATCGGAGACAAAAATATCACCGTTAGGCGCCACCGCGACGCCGGTCGGACGATCGAAAGTATCCGTGCCGCTGCCACCGACGCCCATCTTGCCAAGCATCATCAAGACCTTGCCGTTCTGATCGAGCTTGAGGACTTCCTGCCCGAGCACGATGCCGGCGGCATTGCGCGCCGGCATGCCGAGCACGGTGTCGCTGTCATTGACATCGCTGACCCACAGATTGCCGTCCCGGTCGACGGTAAAACCGTGCGGATAGCCAAACATGCCGGCGCCGAAGCTCTTGAGCAGCTTGCCGGACGGATCAAACTGCAAGATTGGCGGGTTGGCCTCGCCGCGACCAATGCAGGTTGCGCTGCCGGGCGGCACGGTGTTGAAACAGCGATGGAAAACCCAGATGTTGCCGTCGCTATGGACATGAACACGGATGACTTCGCCCCAGCGGCCGCCATTCATGCTTGCAGGCAAGGTCGGCCAGTCCTCCACAAGGCGATAGGGATTGGGGAGCTCGGTTGGCTTGGGATATTGCAGCTCCTGAGGGCATGCAGCTGTTGTCAAGCTGATCATGAGCATGCCGGCGAACAAGACCATTCCGGATTGCGCTGCCGATACCATAGCGAACCTCCCTGCGATCAACACAGCCGTTGCCCGGCCAATTGTAGAGCAGATTTTGCCCAAACCGAGCCCTTTCCGGTCGCCGCGCTCAGGTCGGAGTCCGATGTCGCAGGTAGCCGTCAAGCCAGGTTTCCAACTGTGGTGGAACGGCATTTCATCGCGCTTGCCGCCTTGTGATGCGGGCGAACCCGCCCGCACTTGCCGTTGGCAAACTGACCTGACGGCTGGAGACTGATCGTGCGCCCGGGATGGCGGGCCCTATTTCAGCTCGAACTCTACGAATTCGATGAGCGTGGTGCCGGTGTTCTTCACTGCCCTCGTCTGCCCGGCATCCTGCCAGATGAAATCGCCTTCGTACGGAGCCATGCCACGATCGGCTGATCCGGGCACTATTTCGGCCAGCACGCCGCCGCGGACGTAGACCCTAAGTCCCGGCGCCGTTTGCGTGATCTGTCCGGTCGCCTGTCCCGGTTTGAGAACCACACGCCAAGCCCGCACGCGCGCATTGTCCATGATCTGGGTGTAGCCGGTGACACCCGAGCGGTCCGACACGGTGGTTCCCGCCGGCCCGCGATCTTTCAGGATGAAGGAAATGTTGTGGAATGGCGTCGGGCCGACATTGGTCGCCTTGTGCGTACGCGGGCCATCCTTGGTCACATTGGTAAACGTCGTACGGCCCGGTTCACCTTCGCCGCCGGTACCCGGCGCGCTCACTTCGGACGATCCGTAAGTCTGGTTTGTCTGGGAGGCCGGCGTCAGGTTCACCGACACGGAGTCGGCATAATGGATGTGGTAGCCGGTGTTGCGCCCGGGTGGAATATTGACGTTCAGCAAGACAATGTAGTCGTTGGAAAAGACCGGGATGTGGAACGGAGCCTTGTCCATCGGTACCGGCTTGTCCTGGAGCTGGGCGAACGCCGGGTCCGTCAGCGCGCCAGCGAGCACGAACAATGAAATTGCATGCCATAGGGTTCGTATTGTTGCCGTTCGCTTTTGCGTTTTTACTGATGTGCTCATTTATCCCTCTCCCATCGATGTTTTTAGCTTTCCCTTGCTTACGCACGCTTCCGCGTTCATGGGGAAAATCCGAATGAGTGCAAAGCTTACATCTGCGTTCGTCAACAAGGCGGCACCTCCCGCCGATGGCGCCGCCGAGCTCGTCTATTGGGATGAGACGCAAAAGGGCTTCGGCCTCGCCGTCACCAAGGGCGGACGCAAGAGTTCCGTGGTAGGCTATCGCGCCGCCGACCGCAAGCGCTGCATGCATCTTAAGCCCGGCCTCACCCTCACCGATGCTCGCCGGAAAGCCAGGGCCGTTCTCGGCGCCGTCGCCAGAGGCGGCGATCCGCTCACCGAGCCCGCATGGCAGAACCCGCCAAGAGCGAGACGCTGATAGCCATCGCCGAAGAGTCTGACGTGGCTGCGAACGTTTCGAGCGGCGCAATCTGGCAGTTTGTCCGCTGACCCGTCGTCCCGACTGCAATCGCACTATGGTCCGGCAACGTAATCAGAAAGCGTGGCATGACCGATCGAGCGCATGATGCCGGATCCCGAACGCGGGCTGAAGGCGCTGGAAATGGGGCGGAAAACTGCGACCACGGCGCCGAGGCGTGAACCATTTCATCGATTGCCCCCCGTGCCGACCTCCCGGAGATCGTGGCACGACAACGGCCGGTTGAATACCGTCAGATGCTGAGCAATGCCTAAGCCTCGCCCGTAACGCGAATTGCCTGGTGCCGATCTGCTCCCCGTCGATGCGCTCGGCGACGATCTCGGTGGTGCCGCGCAGGCGGCAGAACCGGGCCAACAAGAGACGTGGACATCAAGGTCTCTGATTCCTAACGCCGCGTCGCGCCCATCGCACGAGCGATAATGTCATAATCGTTTCGATTGATCGCGAAGACGCCACGGCGCAAGACCGTGCCCCACTGCGGGCGGTCGCGCGTAAAAGAAAGCAACGGCAGCAACGGCAGGATCGGTGCATCCGATGCCTGGTAGAACGTGACGTTGCGGCGATACGGCACGAAGCCGCCGCCCCTATCATGGGGTTCGGGCTCTGCGGCCGCGACTTCGCCGATTGCCGTGAAGGCCTGAACGGGCGCGCCATCGCGCATTCGCTCGCGCGGTGAGTAGTAGATGATGCGGTCGCCGGCGTTAAGACGGCGCAGCGGTGCCGCCTTGCCGTGGCACAATTGGCAGAAGCCGCCAGCCTTTCCGGTCCTGACGTGGTCCCGGCTGGCGACGCCGATCCAATATTTCGTCATCGCGCAGCCTCCGCCGAATCACTGTAGCCCAACTCGAAGATCACCGGATCGCACGAAGTTGCGACCTTTGCGGCTTCGCCACTACGGGCTCGTGCGGCTGGGTCCCGGAGCATCGCTTCGAAATCAGCCCGGCTTCGCCGCCGTGCGCAGTTGACGATGCTGTCTGGTCGGTGCTCGGAATGCATGTTGGCCGACACATATCCAACCTGGAATCGAATCGTCTGTCGGGCCGCCCGTTCCAGCAAGGTCATCAGTTCCTCGGCGCGTTCGGGCGCCGGGAACGTATTGATCAGGACCGCATACCGATCTTTAGGATCAAGCCTTGCCATGAATCGCTCTCCGGTCATATATCAGGACCATGATAATAAATATCAGGGGCCTTATATGTCAAGCGCGAATCTGCCCGATCTCATGGCCAAACGACACCCGGGCTATGCCCTGAAGCGGGCGCAACATGCGTTACGGACCAGCATGGACAGGGCGTTGCGGCCCCTGGGGCTCACTTCGCCTCAGTATGCTGTACTCAGCGCCATCCAACTCGATCCAGGCATTTCGAGCGCAGCGTTGGCGCGCGCGGCGTTCGTCACCGCACAGACCATGCAAGGGATCGTCGCCAATTTGGAGCGAGCCGGACTGCTCGAGCGCAGTATCGACCCCTCGCACGGGCGCATCCTCAGAAGTGAATTGACGAAGAAGGGGATCAAGACCCTGCGAGAAGCACACGCCCACGTAAAGAAGGTCGAAGCTATCACGTTCGGCTCGCTTTCGTCCGCCGAGATCCAAATCCTCGCTACCCGATTGATCGCCTGTGCCGAAGCATTGGAACGCCAGGACGCATGAGACCGCCGCCAGCACTTTGGGGCGACTGGACCATTCTATCTGGCGCGCCCCAATGCGGCGGCGACTTGCGGCAGGAGGGGCTTGCGCGAGCAGCGCTTGTCCTTGACCGATCAGGTGCCGACTGTCAGGTTGACGGTAGCTGGTGCCCGGCAATTCGGAAAATCGCACGATGAGGCGCAACGGCACGGATATGGCCAGCGATCGATGCGGCCTTAGTAGCCGCATGCTGTGACGAATCGACCCCACGAGGCAAGCCGTTGCAATTGCTAATTGCGAACAGCACCAATTTAGTGCCCCGCATTACCGCAGAATCGAGTTCAACATGCCACTCGCGGTCATCCGAAATGCCCGCAAGGCGACGAGACGTTGTATTTCTTGGCATGAAGCAGCACCTCGAGCCGCGCCGGCCAGGCTTGGCCGGGCCCCATAGTCCGCGCTGTTGCCAGCGCCGAATACGACGCTCGGGGCGAAGGAGGGATGGACTCCCAACGCCGTTAGCATCAGCGCAGCACTGAGATTGCGGGCGGCGAGCCAAAAAGTTGTGCTATCGAAATTATGCCTTCCCTCCGGTGGCGTCCGGTCTCTGTTGCTCGAACATCCTATTCGTGACGGCGCGAGGTGGCGAGCGTAGCTAATCGTGCATCACGGGGTGGCACCGAGAGTCGCAAAGGCGATTCACCACGCGGGCTCGAGTTGCTGTTGCGTCTGCCGTTACTCCGGATTCCCCCGTTCCTCAAAATGAGGCGATGAGATTGATAAACCCCGTTCCTCGAGATGAGGCGATGAGATTGATATTTTATCGGATCGGCCAAATCCGCTTTGCAATGGACTCACCGCCGATGACCGATACGGGTCCCGGTAAAGCGCGCCTGCTGAGGATACGGGCACAACGGGCGCGGGTGGCCGGTCCTGACACGAAGGAGACCTGGTACGTAGCGGGAGTGAAGTTCACGCCCGTCGCTTTTATCGGCCCCGGAGGAGCGCTATTTTCAACCCAATTGGCGAGCGGTGTAAGCAGTTCGAATTGATCGGTCGCCGGTCCACCTCAGCAATGACCCATGTTCCGGATCGGCTAGAAGCGCGAGAACTGCTCCGCCCGTTCCAGGCCGCCACAATTCTGCGCCATCTCTTCGTAGTACTTAATTGTGCCGAGACCAGGAGGGCCGGACTGAGGCCATGAAACCCGGTGCCCATAATCCGACAAAGCGTCTGATATTAGCCGAGGTGGAGTAGGTCACGAGCGGCGTATTCGGGCTGAGCATTCCCAAGGTATCGAAGTTGAAGCTGAGCGACTTGAGAATCCATGAGAATGAGAACTCGTCTTGTTTTCGTGCGCACAATTTTGTTGTCGGTAGCCCCAGCGCCAGGCGTCTAGCGCCTATCTTCTATATTTCGATTGTCGCAACGATGCTTGCTCAATTGACCGATACATTTAAAGGGGCCGATTTCAATTTCTGGCGGAAGAACACCAAATTGGGGGGGCACCAGCTAGAAACTTAATCTTTATATTTCAATATCTTGGTGGCTGGTTGTTTGCGCCACAAAGCACATAAAATGAATCTGTTCCTTCAGACAAAAGAGCGGACGCGGCCCGCCACTGCCACGTCCAGCATTTGTGGTGAGGTGCAGTTCGGTTACTTCACCCAATCGTATAAGGGCTTTCCTTTGTCGACGGTATGGACCGTAAAAAGGATAAGGTTGCCCGGACCGACCACCTTGAAGCCGCCATGCACCACATCGCGAAGATTGAGGATCGGCGCACCAGTTGCAAGCATCGCGGGCGGTTGACCAGGGTTCTGCACCATTGCTCCCTGAACAACATACCCCGCCTCAACGCCGTGATGGAGGTGCCGGGGAAGCTCATCGCCAGGTCTGAATTCGCTGATCGAACTGATCACTTCCATACCCGCTGCACCAGATAAATCGACTCGCCGCAACTCTTTGCGTTGCGGCGAATCCTGCGCTTGCGCAACAGCTGGCATGACGAAGACGATAGCTGCAACAAACATTCTTGACCAACGCAATCTCATAACATGTCCTCCCCTCGCACGGCATGGTCGCGATGAATTGTGCGCCTGCCGTTCGCGGCGCGCAACTCCAATCGGGAGTCTCTGTCTGCGTATTTCTCCAAGGCGACAAGCCCGCCGACAGCTCATTCAGTCGACCGAGTTTGACCTCGTCATCCGTCTCGCGACCCAAGGCGAACGGCCTTGTGGTCCTTCCCGGCTGCAGGCTCGGCCCGCGACCTTCGTTTCAGCCCATGGCGACTGCCTGGAGCAGCCAACTTATGCCGCGCAACCGATCTCCTCGCGCCTTGCTCCGGTCACATGATGCTGGCCGTATTGCCGTCAAATCAGGCAGAAACGGGGAGGCGACAAATGAATTCCGTGCCGAGCACCACAAGATCATGGTTCTCCGCCCGCGATTGGCAAACCAAACCGGGCGACCCGACGCTTGTTCCGGACGACTCGAACGTTGTGATCGGTCCAAAAAATGACGGGCTCCTGATCAAGCTATTATCGGTCGATAAACGAATCTCACTTGTCGTCGCGCTTCTGATCACATTTTGCACCGGTGTCGCGGCTGCCTTGACTTGGCAATCCTCCAGACAGGCCGGCGCCGTTCCGCAGAGCGCTCAGACATCCGTTGCTCTTTCCCCGGCGCTCAAAGACCAGCTCGAAGCCACGTCATCTGGTCTCGCGGCGGTTCGCCAAAGCGTCGACGAACTCTCCAGCGGCCTCGAACAAATGCGACGCGACATTACCAACCTGCAGACGAGCGAACAGGCTCTGTTTGACAAGCTCTCAGAGCCTCCGCCACGGCCCGCCGCTGCGCCACCTCCCAAGTCCACCCCACGGCCCTCCCAGGCACCGACCCCGGGGCGTTGACGGCCAATTTTACACCGGCTTGCTTGGAGCGCTGGTAGCGCGCAATTCTGCCGAATTCATTGGCCCTCTACGTCATTGCAGTGGAATTGCTGCAGAACGCCAAGTCCTCGGGCGGGACGTTGCGATCGCTATTGAGGCAAGTTTGTCGTTACGGCGATCGGCGAGAGCCGATTTCTAATGCCTTTGGGCTTGCACAAGATACGCAAAGATCGATTCCTCGCCCAGTGCCTTGCATGCCTCAAGCCGATGCAGACCGTGCACTAAGACGAAGCGCTCGCCATCGCGCCGGACAAGGATTGGCGTCGTCTGCCCGACCTCAAGCATACTGTGAGCGATCTCTCGTACGGTGTCAGGCTTAAGCGTCGCACGACGCTTTACGGGCACATAGATGCTTGCAATCGCTATTTTTTCGCGTTTCAACATGGTCCGGGCCCACGTGAACGGAACCGCTATGCCAGTGATCTGGCATTCGCTCAGTCGTTACCTTTTTTCCTTAACACATAGCTCGAGCGGATTTCTAACTTTGATAGGCGAAGGCACGAACGAGTTGTTCTTGCGGCTGTCACTGCTTTTCGTCCCAACGAACATTGTGATAACGTGACCATTAAGCAATGGTCCTCACATCCCCAATTTGTCGCGGGCCGTGTCATTGTGGCTTGCTACCCGTGAAACTCGGGGCATCATCGCAAACGCGAGGTAAAGAGTGCCATGCGCATCTACGTTTCCCAATCGGAGGTTATGCGCCCTTCGCGGGTGACCCTGAGGTGAACAAACTTACGCCGCAACACGGTCCCTGAACAGCTACAGTAGCGGGGACCATATCAACGCTCCCTTCTACAACCTCTCGCGCGATGCGATTAGCAAGCAATCAATAGGGAAGGCTTTCAACTTTGGCGCCTGCGCGACAAGATGTGAAGAACCGAAGGAAGCGTTTCGTTCTCGTCGGCAGCATCCCGGTGCCCATCGCGGCCGGTCAGTTGAGGCGAAACTCTGCGCGCAACGGAGCCACGCATGGCTGACATCTTGCTTCCCCCGTGCCAGGAGGAGCGAGTCCTTCGCGTTGGCCGGCGAGTATGACCGCCCGGCCGCTGCTCCGAGGACCGCCACGATACGCGGTCTTTCCATCGGCGCCGTCACCAACTGCGGGCGACAGCTACTCCAGTTATTTATATTTTTGCAAGGCCGCCGTATATGAGCTACGCAACCGCCGATGTGATCGGCCGAAAGGCCGTGTCTTGGCCGTACCTGCTTGGTCACACCAGCAGGTGGCGGCGGGGTGAAGACCGTCCAGGGGCTGCATTCCAACGAACGTCGCCCCTTTTGCTTCCGGCAACGTGATCGAGCGTGAAAAATTCCGCTGGATAACTACGCGTCGCTGAGGAAAATACGAGCCACGGATGGCTTCCTGCCTCCGGCCGACCGGGGAGAACGACATGCGAAAGGTAGTGACTGGCGTCCTCGCTATTCTCATCGTGGGGACCGGCGGCTATTTCGGCGCCAGGGGGTGGGCGCAGCAACAGGTCGAGCAAGAGGTCGAGACGAGTCTCGCCGCCATCCGCGCGGGGGGCAGCAACGTCACTCGCGGTCCGGTTGAGATCGACCTCCTGCGCCGCCAGTTTAGTTTGTCGAACGTCGTCGCCGAAATGGCTGGCGAAACCAAAGCATCGCTGCGGATCGGCCGCGTCGTGGCGACCGGCATCGGCCCGCCTCACGCGGGTCGCATATCGGCCGCCCGGCTCGAGATTGACGATCTGGAAATCGACGGCACCATCGCGGTCGGCGCGGGCTTGCACGTCACCTATAGAATTCCGCGGCTTGAGTTCGCCGACTTTACCGGCCCCACGGTCCCGCTCTATCCGATCGATGCCGCTTCGCCGATCGAGGCGATCCGCGCGGCGGTTCAGCAGTTCATCGACGTCACCGCGAGCTCGCTTGCGGTCCCCACAGTGACCGTATCGCTTGCGGCAAAGGAGTCGCCCCTGTCCACGATCGAGTACGGCTACTCTGGCATCATGCTGCGCAATATCGGCGAAGGCCGCATCGGCAGCACGACCGTCGACCGGGTGGTTGCCGCCGTCAACGCGGCCGATCCCAACGGCCCGGTCGGCTTCACCGCCGAGGTCGACGGCGTGCAGACGCTCGACGTTGACCTTGGGCCAATCCTTGCCGTGCTGAACGGATCGGCGGACGACCGCTATCGACGCGTTTATCGGAAGATCACAGCCGGTTCTTATGCGGTGACGTTCGACGATCATCGGGTGCCGGTTCGCATGCTGATCGATGGGTTCGAAGCCGAGGACGTGGCGTTGAAGCCGTCAAAATTTCCGCTGACCGAGATGATTCCCCTCTTCTCCTCGCTGCCACGCGCCGGCGAGCAATTGGACCCGCAGCGGGCGTTGGCCGTCCTTGAGGCGATCGCCGGGATCTATGAGGGAATTCGTATCGGCAGCTTCGAGTTGCGCCGGATCACAGTCGCTTTGCCGGCACCGCAGGAGCAGTTCAGCATCGGCGCGATCCGCATGGCCGGTTTCGAGAACGGCCGCCTCGCCGAGTTGTCGCTCGAAGGCCTCGATACGCAAACGCCGCTGCACGAGCCGGTCAAGATCGGTCGTTTCGCGCTGCAGGGATTGGGATTGTCGGAGCTGATGCGCTCCGTCGCCCGCTTGGCGACGCCCGGCCAGCAAGCGAGCCCCAATCAGCTCGTGTCGTTGCTGCATGCGCTGGAGGGAATCGAGATACAGGGACTGATCGCTCCGTATCGAAACACCGGCAGGCCGGTTGAGATCGAGACGGCCAAAGTTTCCTGGGGCGAATTCGTCGGCGCGTTTCCGACCCGGGTGCACGCCACGCTCCGCTTAAGCGGGCCAATCACGAGCGGGGACGGCGAGCCGTTCAATCAGTTGTTGGCTGCCGGTGGGACGACGGCGACGGTCGATTTCGATGCCGGCGCTCGCTGGAGCGAGGCCAGCAGTCTCGCGGTGCTGTCGCCCTTCACCGCCAAGCTTGCCAACGTCGCATCGATCGAGGTCAATGCCACGCTCGGCAACGTCCCGGCGTCCGCGTTCACGCTGGACAGGGCCACGTTCATGGCGGCGACGGCCGCGGTCGAAGCGGGCCCGATCGAGATCGTCGTCCATGATCTCGGCGGCCTCGACCTTATGGTTGCCGACGTTGCGCGGAAAGAAAACCTGTCCCCCGACGCGGCACGCCGGATTATGGTCGAAACCGCGACACAGCCCGCGGCCGCGCTCGTGCCGTCAAGTCCGGATTTGTCGGGGCTGGCTGACGCAGTGGCACATTTTATCGAAGCGCCCGGCGGAAAACTTAGCATCAGCATCACGCCGAAAGGGCGTGTCCAGCTGCTGCCGCTGTTGGCGACGGCGCAGACCAACCCTGCCACGCTCCTCGCCCAGTTCCGCATCCAGCCGAGCGTCACCCGCTAGCACGTGCGGGTAACCATCCCGCCACTGAAGTGGGGGGCTTTTGCCCCCGTTTATCGTGAGGTTCTTTGTTGTCAGAGACCGATATGTGGCTGGTCTCCGCAACATCAGGCCGGTTACAGGGGCCCTTGGCGAAAGGGCACTCGACAAAGCCGGGTATGAACTTGACGCACATAACTGGCGACAACCGCTTGATGGCGTTCGCTGCCGCATGACTTCGAAGCTGAATTGCCCTGTTTGCCCACGGGGCAAGCTCGGTAAGAGGGCTTTTGCGGGCTCTTGGAAAGATCGGAAGAGCCCCATCGTGTAAGTAGGCCTCTGCGAACTGGTCGTTCGCAACCGCCGCAGGATACCTTCGATTATCGGCTCCTGTCCGGCCGGTTAATATTCGGTGCCCTCCCGGGCCGCCCTGGGCAGATTGATTTAGGCGTCAAGCTTCCCCGGGGGCTTCGACGGCCGGAAGCCAATCCACGGAATGTCCAGAGCATTCACCAGCCTCGCCGCCAGCGCGGATATCCCCATCCGCGCCCTCCACCTAGGCGGAGGATAAAGAGCAACACGATTGCGCCTATAATGGCGTTAATAAGGAGGGCAACAATAGCTGCACCGAGACGGATATTTAGGCGCGGCAACAGCCCATTCACCGACGAGAGCACAACCCGAAACCGAGCCTCGCATCACTTGTCCTGCCAGCCAACCGGCAATGAGCCCAACCGCAACAATGACCAGCAGGCTCTTATTCGAAAGATGCATGGCTTGTTTTGCATGGCTTGTTTCTCTCAAAATAGGAAATGCCGACGCTTGCCCAACCACTCCGTCTCCAACATGCGAAAGGGTCTAGCACGTCCTACGTCCGATAGAGTCATCTTCGGTAATGACGACCAAGCCGCCAGAGTGGGCTTGTCTTCGAAAACCTCATCACTCATCATCGGCGAACGGAAAAGTCGGGGCACGAGCGTGTTATCCTCGTAATGATCCAAGTTTTCCGATCACTACCGGACATATAGGTGAAAACCTCTCGTCCGAGGTCGTCAGCCCCAAGATGATGAGGTGCTCGAAACCCTGCACTTCAAGGTGCCGCAAAAGAAAACGGACAAACCAGCATTGGATCCGGGCGGTCTCCGTACTGTGTCGCCGATGCGAACCACGCCCCTGGTGGTCCGGCCGCCAACGAGACCCGTTTCCTTGGACGTCATTAGGTAACAATGCTGGTTGCGACGCGAATGCAAGGAAGCCGAAAACCTAAGCCGAGTCTCGTTTGCCAGCGCGAGCATTTAGGTCATCGTCCGGACGGAAGGATCGGCGCGACCCATCGGCGGTGGGCTTCAGCGCCGGGCGTGCGCCAGGCCTGATGCTTGAGTGATATCCGCCGCGCGCTCGGCCGCATCGGCGCAGGAGACAACAAGGCGGTCGAAGGACGCGCCGGTCATCTCGACGACGAGCGCGGGGCGCCGGCCGTAGACAGCGGCGAAGTCGTGGATACCAGGCCCCCGGCGGGTCCCCAGCGAGATGACCCCGGGCAGGCCGGTGCCGGGCGCGCGGATGCCGCGCAGTTCCGACCAGGGGGCGTCGCTGACGCGCACCACGCGGACGGAGGCCAGCGGGACGCTTATGTTCCCCCGCAGCGCGCCGATCTTCTCCAGGGCGCTCAGCAGCACCACGAGGTGGTTTCCGTCCACGGTGAGCGTGGCCATGATGTCGCTCTCGAGTCGCGAGGTTCAGCGGAAGCGGCCAAAATCGCCGCCTCCGAACGGGCTGAGCCGTAGGCGAAAACAATACCCTCGCAAGGCTTCCCAAGCGAGGGCTTCGCGCCCAAAAATTTCTGAGTCGTTGTCCACCCCCAGCCCACTGCATGCCCAATGCACCCCTTGCTGCCCCATTCTCAACTGAAGCCGCCCAGGGATGGATGGTTCCACCGGCAGGTCCGCTGATGCCCAACGGGGGTCAGGCGATTGAGTGTGGGCTATGCTAATCTTAGCCGCCGATGTTGCGAGAAATTCGTTACCGTGCGCAACATCATATCGGTATGCCTGGGCGACATCATCGGAATTCGCAGGCATGGGCCCTATCAAGCAGGAAAGTCGGTCGGGTAAGTTCTTGTTCCTGGCCCTGCCATCACACGTCTGCGAGTGATTCCTGGACCCCAATCAAACATTCGCGAGCGAGCTAATTGCTCAACCGTCGTGGACACTGGGCAGCATCATCATGATCAACTCCTTTGCGACTTGGGGGTGCGCGTAGGCAATGCATGCATTGTCCACATAGTGGTGTTGGAGCTTGCAGTTCTCGTATGCCTTTACGGACCACCGAGGTTTATCGTCGTCGCGCAGTTCCACGACCTGGTGACAAATATCGCAAGTCCACGACCGCATTGTCGCTCTCTCTCATCTGCGATGGCTTTTGCGCCCGAAATGCAGTTAAGCAGGGAAGGCGGCCCGAAGGCCGCCCTCGAAGATCGGTTGCCCGGTCCTCTCCCGCTCAAGCGGCAAGGAGACAAGGTCCCCGGCGCTTATTCGAGGATTTCCACGACGCGACGGCTGCGCGGCTCCACAATCACCGGCTGGTCATTCACGATCGCATACCGGTAGCCAGGCCCCACATGGTACTCGCGGGGTACCGCGTAGAGCGTCACGCCTTGCCGCGGCAGCACCGCGCCGACGCGCAAATCGCCCTCGTACTGGAATGAGGGGTAGTGCTCGCGTAGGACATATTCGCGAAACCGCGGCCGTTCCTCGACGCCCAAGATGCCCCCGACAGTGCCAGTCGCGGCACCGACCGCTCCCCCGACGATTCCCCCGAGTGGCCCGGCCGCTCTTTCGCCTGCGGCTGCTCCCTCTTGGGCTCCTCGGATCGTGCCTTGTGCGTGCGCAGCATAGGGCGAAGTCGCGACAAAGAGTGCGGCAATCGTAAGCAAGCTCTTGTTCATATTCGCTCCTCTACCTTGTTTGGAATTCGCCAATAGCATCATGGGGCCCTTGCGGTCCCTGTGTTATTAACCCGACGGAGCTACAATGGTTCCCTGGTGGAACCATCGCGCCGATGATTGCAATGCTGGCACTTGATTTGGTGGCGTCGGTCTCCTCGTGTTGCAACCGGCTCCCTTCGGCGGACGCCCGGCCGCTGCCCATGCCATCCTGGAATTCGATTGAGCAGCTTTCAAAAGTGCTGCCACTCAGGAGATTGCGATCACTCGGCGCCGCGCTCCCGCGTGGTGAAAATTTCTTCCCACTCGGGATCGATCCGCATCGGCCCGCCCCATATCTGGATTGAGGACGGCGTGCGCTCGGCGGCGGGCAGGGTGTTTTGAGAACGCGAATGCGCGAGATGAACGCATACCGGGATCATGGATCTGATTCATGACCGGCGTCTCTTGAAGGGTCAGCGTGCGTCACCTTGCCTTTGCTTGCTGCAAACCAACACTTTTCGACTTTCCCCTCAGCTGCAGCCGCCACGTCGGGTGAGCGCCGGGATGCGCGGCCCAGACGGCGCTTGCCGATGAAAGACCGTCCACATTGGCATGGCGTTACCCGGCTACTGGCGAGAAAATGCGGACGGCATCATCGAACGGTCCGGCGGTTACCGGTGCGATGAGGCACCACAAGACCAAGATCGACGGCAGAAATAGCTCGTTTCATACTTCAGACACATTCGGAGGCGAGCGGGCAACTCGAGTTCAATCCGCGCCAGGTTACTAGCGCGATCCGGTATTATGGTTTACATCGCACGTGGTGGCGCGGCCGTTGCCGCCGGCTGATGCGACCGGATCAGCATGTCAGCACTTCTCGACATCAGCCCAAAGCGTTCACATTAGGGTCTGACCGCAAGCTCAATCCTCACATCCCCCGTGTCGCAACGCATTTCGTTCGCTTTCCCCGTAAGCAGACTCGTCATGCTCGCTGTGCGTTTTGCCGTGCATTGACGGACGCATGTCGGGATGCACTTTGATAGCAGCTCCGAGATTTTCGCGGTCGATAACGCCCTTCAAAAGCATTCGACAATTTGCACGATTTGCCCTGGAGATCGCCAAGGTCCTCCAAGGTTTTCGTTTGCCTTGTCGATTTTTCCCTTTCCATCCATGATGTTTGCTTCTGCCTTGGGGGCAATCCACCACAGAGCACTTGACATCCGCGGACCCGAATAGCAAAAATTGCTTTGCTCCTCCACGCAGCGCTACTGCGCTCGTCGCCGGCACTGTTACCCACGCCGCGCCATCGTGGGCGTGCACATTGCACATCAACAACATCAAGTCCGTGACTGAACCGCAGCAGGACGCGCTGATCGCGCTGCTTCGGCAGCATGGTGTAAAGACGAGCGCGCAGCGAGACTCAATGCATCAATCGACGTGAGCGCTTAGTCACCCGCCTCGATCATCCCTCCATCCCATCACGACCACCCGACGGTGGCCGGCGACCCTCTCGGCGGACTGTGCGCATTCACTCACGCCCTCGAAGCCGATGCACACCGGGGGAAGAGGGATGTACGGAAGGATCGCCGTGATTAATCAACGAATGAGAAAAAGGTGATGCACTAGAAGCCCGGCAACGTAAGCCACACTGACCTCGGTTGCGAGCAGGAAGGCCGCAAGACGAACTCGCCTGCGGCGTTCGTGTGCGTGGTAGTCGTCGAGCTTAGGCTCGATACTTTTGAGTTTATCGCTGATCATCGCCCTGCGTCCGAGAAATGGTTACGGTTCGCGTTGGTCGCAGCGACAGGCGGAGCTTTCCGCATCGACCGTACCTTCGCCGTCTTCGCGCTGGTCACGGCCGCTGGCTTCCCACCAAACTTCTTAATCGTCGCCGCGGCCCCCCGCGCAGCCTTCTGGATATGCTTGGTCGTCAGACCATCCTTCGGATTCGTGGTCTCGACTAGACGCGGTTTGGCACTGCGGGTCGCCGGCTTCTCGAAAGCATCCTGCGCGGGCGTGAGGCTATGCGGATCGGGCTTGACGGCCTTCCTAGCCGCCAGCGTCTCTTTCGCCTTCGGCATGAGGGTGAGCTTGGGCTTCTTGAATGGAGCCGGGCCGATTTCACCGTTAGCAAGCCAACGCGCGGGCTCCCGTTCGACGCGCATTCTTGGCCCCAGGTGTCGCCGCCGTATGATAATGAGCGTAATCATCAGCCGGCCGGTCTCGCAGGTTGCCTGCGCCCTCTTCCCGTCAGCTTGACCGAGGTCGGCTCGCTTCCGAATGCGCAGGACGACGCGCACACGACCGTATGCAGGCAAGTTGACCCCGGACACGGAGATAAGGATCGGGGACGCCGACCGGCTGCGCCTTGAATGGCCAGCTACGCTACCTACGCTGCCTAAGCGGCGCGGGCCTGGCGCCTTGATGGACGGGAGCGAGATGGCAGTCTTAGATTCCACCATGACGATATGTCCCTTCATGATTCAATTTGGTTTGATTTGCTTTGCTGGAAAGTCCGCACACGCGGAGTTGATCCGCGCAGTCTCGTCCGGTGCATGTCGTGCCTATAGATCCCACTCGTCACGGTTCTCCTGAAGGAGCGCCGACGACTTCCCGGATCGATGAGGGGAAGAGAATAAAGGTGAGCTGCGCTGCGGATTCCGATCTTTCGTCGACGAGGGCGGCTTACCGGAATTATCTACTACGACTGGGCTGACGAGCCCGACAAGAAGCCATCGATCTCCCAGTGCGCCGCGCTCACGTCCGCCGGCAGATTGACCCGGGCGCCGATGTGACAGGGGTGTTCGGGACGAGTGGCGTCCTCGCTCTGGTCCGCATTGGGCCTCGTCGCTGGACCGACAACGCCTCGGCTTTGTGGTATGTCTGCTGGCCACGGAGGGCTTGGCAGGCGAGGGGCAGGTTCGTGCGAGCGTGTTGTCTATGTCTGCATTTGCCCCGCCCGAACGCAAGGACCGGCGCAAGCACTGGCCCTCACGGTATTGTTGAAAC
>JASHRR010000782.1 GCA_030037185.1 Xanthobacteraceae bacterium
AGGAATGGCGATGGCCAGACCACCGGTGACGTCGGAATACGCAATCCCGGCATAAACGTCGAAACGCTTGGTGAGGTGATAATCCGCATAGAGCGAAACCTCGTCGAGTGTGCCCGCGCAGGAAGTGCGGAATCCGACGATGGGCGAGCAGGCCGACGGAACACGGAAGTCGTTCTGGATCTCATGATAGTAGGACAAAGTAATGTCGGTCTGGCTATTGAAAGCGTATTTCACACCAGTCCACATGACCTGCACGATCTTGGGAGAATCAAGATTGTTGTCTTCGACTCCGCTCAAGAGATAACCGCCCTGGGCCGCGGCGCCAATGCCCAACGGGTTCGCCGGGTTAACCATTCGGATGTATTCGTAGCCACCATAGAACTTGAACTGGTCCCAGGTATATTTGCCGGCGAACATAACTGCGCTGTTGTCGGTGACGATGCCATATTCGGTGTTGTTCGTTCCGACCAGATTGGCCCCGGTGATGGGGTTTGTATTAATGCTGTCGGTGGTCGACTGATAGGGCGCCGGACTTCCGGGCCCCAGCAAGGGGTTGACGACGCTGATCGCCTGGTTGACATGTTGGAAGACGACGTCCCCCGAGAAGTTGCGGTAGTCTCCGCCGAAATCAAAACCAAAGGCGGAATTATGCGCCTGTTCCGGCGTACAGGTCGAGGCCGTCCAGGTGGCGGAGGCGGAGTAGCAGCCACCCGAACCGTCGGCGAATTTATACATCGCGCCGAAATGCACCGGGCCATAGGCGACGCGATATTTAATGGCGTCGTCCCAGCGAGTGTCCTGGGTGTCGCCGCCGCCGGCCATCAGACCATTATAGCCGATGAACGAAAAGGAATAGGCGCCGCCGGCCGGATCGTAAGCGAGCATCGCATCGGTGCCCAGAGCGCGCTGACGACCGAAGGTCAGCCCGCCGAAAACCAAGGACGATACGCCGCCATAGATTTCGTCGTTGAAGACTTGGCCCGCGCGCGCGCCGTCGCCGACGTTCGAATAGGCGTTCCTGGGGAGGCCGTTATTGATGATGTTGGCGGCCGCCTGGTTGGCGAGTTGACCCGACTGCGGATTGATGCCGGTCGAAGCGTTGAATACGGCGGACCAGCCATACGCAATCTCTTCTATGCCCTTGATGCCCAGACCAGTCTGCGACAGGTTGTTCGGCGCAATGAGGAATTGAGAATGGTTGCCGTTCCGGTTGACCAGCGATTCGCCTTCATAATTAACGCCGTTTGGCGGTGTGCCGTGGCTGACCCAACCCGCGCCGATATCATACGCACCGTACACGGTGATGCCGTGCCAGGTGAGCGAGCAGTCGGTGTCGCGGAAATCCTCGAAGCTCGTGCAGGCTGTGTTGGTTGGCGGCGCGGCCTTAGTCGGATAGGCGGGCGGAGTATCGGGGACCGGAGCATCGGCGGCGCGCGCGGATGTCGCAACCGCGGCCACCGCCGTACACGCCAATAGGATACGCTTCGCAGTTCTCACTTGTCAGCCCCCCTGTCCCCGCTGTATTCACTCAGATATTACGAGATTCCATTCCAGAAGGAGCCTGTCAATGTGCGATTCCCGACCGACCGCAATTTCCGGCCGGTGTGACATCAAGGCAACAGTGCAGCGGCAGAGTCCACACGCGGTGGTTATTTCGCGGCGGCAGAAAGGCCGAGCCGCTGAAATATCTCGACGCCGCCGATCGCCGGCAGTATCGCGAGGGACGTGATGCGTTCCCGCGCGCTGCGGGAAAGCTGCCCCCGCGGCTCGGACCGGCTACAAGCTGGCGCGCATCGCCGCGGAACAAGCTGCGGACAACACAAGTCCCTTCATACTTCACGCTCCCCCTCCCGCTGTCCCTAGCGCCGACTCTGAGCGCGACAATGATCTATAGTCGACATACGTGGGAAGTTCTTTTTTCCTATTGCGATATAGCCCAGGCGAATAACGCTAGGCAGCTCACCCCGGCTCCTCGACATCACAGCACCGCGCGCCGCCCGCTGCTTGCCGATGAAGATGCCCATTGGCAGCAGGTGGAATGCATCTTCCTCGGTGAGCGGGCTCCAATCCGGATAGCGACTGCGCGCAACGTCCCGAACCAATGATTTTTTCTGAGTGCGATGCCACCGCCTCGAGACGATCGGCCACAATCTGCGATCGGGCGGTGGCACGGCGACGATCTTGCGGGCCCAGATCCCTTCTTTACAAGCCCATAGCGCCGACCACGAGGCGGCCGACCTGCTGGCCGTGAGCCAAACCAACATCATTGTCGATGGGGAAGTGGAACCCCGACCATAAGCGAGAGTTCTTTGCCTCCTGCGCGCGCCTATTTAGATTGTCAGCGTCACCTGGAAAAAGGTGGCCAAGGACCGTCGATGCCGCACCCGAGATCGTCGCATGGCCCGACGTGCAACTCGGGAAGGGCGGCGTCGGAAACTGCACATCCAGCGTGGCGTCAGCCTGAATGGGGCGGCCGCTCCAATATGTTTACTTGACATCCCAGCAACGGATGAGAGCGTCCATGATGGCAATGCTCGTCATCGCCATCACGTTGGCCGTCTGGAGAGTGTCCACGTCGGGGGCGATTGGCCCCCGCTGAAGGATCGCAGGCTCCGCGACGGCTGGCTGCTCGCGGAAATAGGCCTCTTTGGCATCGAAGGCTGCCACCACAGCGTCGCTGATGGCGGCGTGGAACAGTGCAAGGGCGCGGCCGGCCTGGACGGGGTTTCGGCGTGTGCGCTTGATAAGGTTAAGCGCGACCATCGTCCAACATGCGTCGAGAACCACATCCGTGAGGAGGCCTTGCACATGTAGCGGAATGAACTGCCCTGAACAACGCTATATCTGTCGAAAGAGCCCCTCAAGATTTTCTCGGTGACTGGATCAGATCGCCACCAGCGCAATTCCCGGAAGCTGGCTCGCATCCCTCACAAGGAGATGCGCGCCGCTCAGGGGCTGCGAGTTAGTCATGTTGCGGTATAGGGGATGCGTTGGCATCAGAATTGTCGATTGGAAATTACGACCTGCTCTAAAAATCAAATACGTAAGTCACACGTCGAAAACAAAGTGCCCGCTGCCCGCGAATTGATGCCATGCGCTTACCGGATGTTGAAGCGGACCGGAATAACGAAAGATAATTCGTCCGTCAGTACGTGCTCCGGAGGACGCGGTACCGGCTGAGCCCGCGAAAGCATCGCGAGCGCTTCACGATCAAGTTCGGGCGATCCCGAGCTTTGCACGATGCGCGTCCCCCGTACCCAACCATCGCGATCGACGGTGAAGGCCACCCGGGCCAAGCCCTGGTCGCCGCGGGCGCGTGCTTCGGACGGGTAGCGTTTGAAGCGCTCAATATGGGCGACAAGCTCGGTCTCCCAGCGGTGAACAACAGCGATGGACGGTGCCGCCGCTGGCGGCGCGGTGGCTTGTTTCAGCTCATGCGGTGGTTCAGGTTTGGGAGGCTCCGGCAGCGCCACCTCCGCCTCCTGTTCAAGGGGTTTGCTTTCTTCCTTGGGAGGGGGCGTTGCTTCGCTCTCTTCCTGCATCGGTCCCGGCGCCAGATCGATAGGCGGCGCAGTGGAAATCACGAAGGATTCTGGAAGCTCCAGAATGACAACCGGCGCGTCGACACCGAAATCGTCGTCGGGCGGCGGCTTCAATAGAAATGGCAGCGCGACTGTAGCATGGGCCACCACGACCACCGCAAAGCATATGCCCCAGCGCATGGC
>JASHRR010000783.1 GCA_030037185.1 Xanthobacteraceae bacterium
CAGCACCTCATATGGTCGGCGCGCAGCATGGGCGCCCGCGGGCTGCGGATGATTTGGGAGGTGGTGGTGCCGAGCGCCCTGCCGGAACTGCTCAACGGTGTTCGCACCGCGCTCGCGCTCTCGTTCATCCTGCTGGTGAGTTCCGAGCTGATCGTGGCGCAGCAAGGCTTCGGTTATCTGATCGGCTACTTCGGTGCCAACGGCTCCTACGAGGCGATGTTTGCGGTGGTGCTGACAGTGGCAATGATCGGTTTTTTGGCGGATCGCATTTTTCAGGCCGTCATGGAGCGGGCGCTACGGTGGCGAGAGTGACGGACACGATCGGCCGCCGCCTCGCCTGGGGCGTGACGCGCCTCGCGCCGATTGCAGTATTGCTTGCGGCGTGGGAAATATTTGCCCGCAGCGGAGCCGTCACGCCGTTCATGCTGCCCGCCCCGAGCGCGGTGGCGGAGCGCATCTACGAGGACGCACTCACCGCAGACCTGTTCGTCAATATAGGGGTCACCCTCTATCGCGCTCTCATGGGCTTTGCCATCGCCGCGGTCAGCGGTGTGGTATTGGGCGCCGCGATGGCGCGCAACGCGGCGGCGCGCTGGTTCTTCGATCCCGTCATTTCGGTCGGCTTTCCGATGCCGAAGATCGCATTTCTGCCGGTGATCATTCTGTGGCTCGGACTCTACGATGTCTCCAAGATCACGATGGTGGTGCTCGACGCCATTTTCCCGGTGGTGACCGCGACCGTCGCTGGCATCGCGGGCGTCGAGAAGGAACTTGTCTGGTCGGCCCGCAATATGGGCGCAAAGGACCACCAGCTGCTCTGGCAAATCCTGCTGCCGGCCGCCCTGCCGCCGATTCTCACCGGACTGCAGGTCGCGCTGCCGATCGCGCTCATCGTGGTGGTGGTGACCGAGATGCAGATGGGCGGCTACGGCCTCGGCGGCGCCATGATGCAGGCCTCCCGCTTCGCGAACTCGCGCGGCGTGTTCGCCGGCATTGTCGAGATCGCGATCGTCGGCTATGCGCTTGTTGCCGCGATGGCCTGGCTACGGCGGCGGTTGCTGGCGTGGCATCAGGAGGCGCGGGAACAGTGATTTACGCCGACTGGCTCTGAACTGAAATCATTGCCGTCATAGCGAGCGGATATCAAAACACTATCGATCGCTTAGCCGGCCGGATCGGCGATTTCGACGCCATCGGCGCCGCGAAACTTTTTTGCGTTTTCGGGCACCGATTGTACGCTCTGGACATTAGCCGATGCGGGGAGGCTCGCCACGACTTTGCCCGAGACACGCAAAGGGGATCTTGGTGCGTAGCTCCTGCGCCGGGACGTTTTCCCGCATCCACCATCCGCTTGCCAACCACCCGCTTTCGCGGGACAAATGCATCCACGCGCCTGCACGGCAAGCGCATTCGGGAGGAGATCATGCGTCTCGCACGCACAGGACTGGCTAGCGCAGTTGCCGCGATCCTATGGGGCGCGGCCCTATTCGGCGCCGACGCTGCCCGCGCCGCCGATCCTGTCAAAATCCGCCTGTCCTACGTGGTTCCGATTGCGAATTGGGCCTCCATGCTGGTGGAGAAAAAGGATCTCGCAAAGCATCTCGGCAAATCCTACCAGCTGGAAATTACCCGTTTCGCCGGCACCCCGCCGATGATCACGGCGCTGGCGGCAGGCGAGCTTGAGATCGCCGATCTCACCTACCCGACGCTGCCGATCGCCATCGAGAATGCCGGTATGGACGATTTGCGGGTGATTGCCGATGAGTTCCAGGACGGCAATGCGGGTTTCTACAGCAACGAGTTCATGGTGCTGGCGGACGGCCCGATCAGACGGGTCGAGGACCTCAAGGGCAAGGCCGTCGCCACCAACGCGGCCGGCAGCGCGGTGGATATCGCCATGCGGGCCATGCTGCGCAGACACGGGCTTGAGAACAGGCGCGACTACACCATCCTCGAGGCGCCGTTCCCGACCATGCGAGCCATGCTCGCTGAGAAGAAGGTCGATCTGGTGCCGGCCGTGCTGCCGTTCTCGCTCGATCCGCAGTTGCGCAAAGTCGGCCGGACGTTGTTCGATACCAAGGATGCGGTCGGGGTTTCGCAGTTCTCCATGTGGATCGCCCGCAAAAGCTTCATCGAGAAGAACCGCGCCGCCCTCACCGATATGATGGAAGACTCGCTGCGCATCGTGCGGTGGTACCTTGACCCCTCAAACCACCGGGAAGCGATGGAAATCTGCGCCCGCATCACCAAGCAGCCGGCCGAGCGGTTCGACTGGGTTTTCACCGACAAGGACAATTATCGCGACAACAACATGATGCCGGATCTCGCTGCCCTGCAGCGCAATGTCGATCTCACCCGCGATCTCGGGTTCATCAAGGCGAGCTTCGACGTCAACAAATTTGCTGATCTCAGCGTCGTAAAGGACGCGGCCAAGCGCCTGCAATAGGGCTTGAAAAACGCGGCAAAGGGAACACCATGAGGCGAGGGCGGACCGCTGTTTTGACGCTCGCGTTGGCGGCGATTGTCGTTGGCGGGTTCATCCGCCCCCTGCTCGCCCAAAGCGCCGCCGATTTTTATCGCGGCCGCAGCATCACTGTGGTGATCGGCTTCTCGGCCGGCGGCGGCTACGATCTCTACGCCCGGCTGCTCGCGCGGCATCTGGGCCGGCACATTCCGGGGCAGCCCAGTATCGTTCCGCAAAACCGCGAAGGGGCGGGCAGCGAGCGCGCCATCCTCTATCTCTATAATGCGGCTCCGAAGGACGGCACTGTGATCGGCACTTTTTCGCGCAGCATGGCGGTAGCGCCGCTGCTCGCCAATGCCCCGTTCAACGCTACCAAGTTGTCCTGGCTCGGCAGCATTTCCTCGGACGTGAGCGTCTGCATGATGTGGCATACATCGTCGATCACGACGTTTGACGACATGCTCATGAAGCCGTTTACGGTTGGCGGCCTCGCCAAGGACGCTGATCCCGACATCTTCGCGATGGTGTTGCGCAACATGTTCGGCGCCAAGCTCAAGCTTGTCAGCGGCTATCCGGGCACCAACGACGGCACGCTCGCCATGGAACGCGGCGAGGTCGACGGCATGTGCGGCATCTCCTGGAGCACCGCGAAGGCCCGGCATGCCGACTGGCTGAAGACCGGACAGGTGCAGCTGCCGGTGCAGTTCGGGCTGCGCAAGGAACCGGACATTGCCAATATTCCGGCGGTGACCGACCTCGCCAAGGGCGAGGAGCAAGCCCGGATGCTCCGCCTCATCCTGGCCGGGCAGGGCATGGCGCGCCCCTATGCGGCTCCGCCCGGCATCCCGGACGACCGCCGCCGCGCACTGATTGCCGCCTTCGATGCCACAATGAAGGACCCGGAGTTTCTTGCCGACGCCGAGAAATTGCAAGCGGAGGTGAGCCCGGTGTCAGCCGGTGAAATCGACAGGCTGCTCGCCGATGTCTACGCCACCCCCAAAGACATTATCCTCAAAGCCGCCAAGGCGATCGTGAATTGAGATGATCGGTTCGCGCCTGCCGCGTCTGGAAGACCACGCGCTGCTGACCGGACGCGGCCAGTTCGTCGATGACGTGGCGATTGCACAGGCGCTCCACGCCGCCTTCGTTCGCAGCCCGCATCCCCATGCCCTCATCCTCGCCGTCCGCACGGCCGCGGCGCTGGCACTGCCGGGCGCCTTCGCCGTGCTCACGCTCGACGATCTCGCGCCCATCATGGCGAGGCGGCGGATGGTGCGGACATCGAATTCCGGCACGCGGCTCGACCGCTGCTGGGCCTTCGCGCTCGCCGATGGTGAAGTGTCCTATGTGGGGGAGCCGGTGGCGATCGTGCTGGCGGCCGACCGGTATGTGGCGGAGGATGCCGCCGGGCTGGTCGAGGTCGACTACGAGGTGCTCCCGTCCGCCGGCGATTGCCGGGAGGCCGCGCTGGCCGAGGCCGCGCCGGTGCGGCGCGAGGTTTCGTCCAATGTGATCTCCTCATACCGGCTCGGCTACGGCGACGTCGATGCCGCGTTCGCGAATGCCGCCCATATTTCTGGCGCGAGCTTTTGGCCACATCGCGGTGCGGCACATTCGATCGAAGGTCGCGGCATCGCGGTAGAATACCGCCGGGCGGACGGCTCGCTGATCGTGTATGCCTCGACCCAGAAGGCCCATGATCTCTTCAATACGCTCGCTTCGTCAGTCGGCATCGATGAGAACCGGTTGCGCGTTGCGACGCCCGATGTCGGCGGCGGCTTCGGTCCGAAGCTTTGCGTCTACGCCGAGGACGTCGCCGTAACGGCGTCCGCCAAGCTCACCGGCCGCGCGGTGAAATGGATCGAGGATCGCCGCGAGCATTTCCTCGGCGCGGTTCAGGAAAGAGACCAGCATTGGTCCATGGAGATTGCGCTCGACGCCACTGGCCGCATTCTCGGGCTGCGCGGCCGCCTGCTGCACGACCTCGGCGCTTACGCGCTGCAAGACGTGAATCTGCCTTACAACTCGGCGTCCACTGTGACCGGGCCTTATGCGATCCCGGCATTCGCCATGGAGGTCGCGGTCACGTTGACCAACAAGGTGCCGGTGTCGTCGGTGCGCGGCGCCGGCTATCCGCAGGCCTCGTTCGTGATGGAGCGGCTGATGGATATCGCGGCACGCGAACTCGGACTCGATCGCGCCGATCTGCGGCGGCGCAATCTGATCCCGGCCGCCAAGATGCCCTACACAAAGCCGCTCAAGACCCGAGCCGGTGCAACCATCGTCTATGACAGCGGCGATTATCCCGCCTGCCAGGCGGCGGTCGAGGCCGCCGTCGGTTGGGATGCATTCGCCACCCGGCAGGCAGCCGCGCGGGCGCAGGGCCGTTTGATCGGGCTCGGGCTTGCGCACGCCATGAAGGGTACGGGGCGCGGCCCGTTCGAATCCGGCGTGGTGCGCATTTCGCCGTCGGGACGCATTTCCGTCTACACGGGCGCCGCGGCAATGGGGCAGGGGCTCAAGACCGCGCTCGCCCAGATCTGCGCGAGCGAACTCGGCGTAGCACCCGATGCCGTCCAGGTGATCTCCGGCGACACCGCGACGGTGCCGGTCGGGCTTGGCGGTTTCGCCAGCCGGCAAACTGTCACGGCCGGTTCCTCCGTCCTGCTCGCCACCCGGGCCGTCGCCCGCAAGGCCAGAAAGCTCGCGAGCCAGCTGCTGGAGGTCGCTGAGGAGGATCTTGAGCTTGCCGACGGCCGACTGCGCGTCGCCGGTGCCCACCAACTCAGCGTGCCGCTCGGCGAGCTCGCCCGCATCTTGCAAGGCGCTCCGGGCTATGGGTTTCCGCCCGGCATGGAGCCTGGACTGCAGGACTTAAGCTATTTCCGCACCGACGCGCTCGCCTATGCCAATGCGTGCCACGCCGCCGAGGTCGAGGTGGACGCGGAGACCGGCGAGGTCCGCATCCTGCGCTACGTTGCTCTGCAGGACTCCGGACGGCTGGTCAATCCGCTCATCGTCGACGGCCAGGTCCACGGCGGCATCGCGCATGGGGTCGGCAATGCGCTCCTGGAGTGGATGGGATACGACAACGCCGGTCAACCGCTGACGGTGAGTTTCGCCGATTACCTGCTGCCCACGGCGCCGACCTTTCCGACGTTCGAAACCCGATACCAGGAAACCCCGTCCCCGCTTAATCCGCTCGGCGCCAAAGGCGCCGGGGAGGTCGCCACCATCCCGGCGGCCGCAGCGGTGATTTCCGCCATCGAGGATGCGCTGCGGCCTTACGGCGTTCGGATCACGCGATATCCGCTGACGCCAGCGCTGGTGGTCGAGCTGATAGAGCGCGGGCGTCGGGCCGGCTCGCCGGGCTCATAGCCCGGATGGAGCCAAGCGAAATTCCGGCGGGTTTTGCGATCTCGGTGATCCAGCGCATCCATGCAAGCTTTGGGGTTCGAGACAAAGGGGCGGGCCGCCCGCACACCCCCGGTGAAAAATCAGCCGCTCTTCATCCACCCCGCAATGGCGTCGTAGTGTTCGCGGAAGTAGTGGCGAAGCCAGACGGTGTAGAGCTGCGGCCGGCGCGCCAGATCGTCGGTGAGCGCCTCGAACGGCATCCATTTCCATTCAGCGACTTCGGCCGGGTCCGGCGCCACCGGCCCCTCATAGGTGCCGCCGAACGCATGGACGACCTCGTCCTCGATGTAACCATTCGAAACGGCGGCGCGGTATTGGGTCGTGAACAGCGGCTTGACCTCGCAACGCACGCCCATTTCCTCCGCGAGCCGCCGATGTGCCGCTTGGACCGCCGGTTCGTGCGGCCGCGGGTGGCTGCAGCACGCATTGGTCCACAGCCCGCCGGAATGGTATTTTTCGGCATTGCGGCGATGGATGAGCATATTGCCGACCGGGTCACGCACCAATACCGAGAGCGCGCGATGTTTCAGGCCACGCCGATGCACCTCAATCTTCGGTGCGACTCCCTGCGGGATGTCTTGGGAGTCGACCAGAACGATCTGGTCACAATCGTTCGATTGCGTAAATCGGTCCAATTTCTTAAGTCCACCTGCTTCAGCCCGTGCCATTTAAGCATGGCATTGCTGCCAATGAACAGCAGATGAACACCTTGTATTGTCCACCCGGCCGGAGGTGGTTAATTTCGCGAATGGGTTGCGGCAAAGGGCGAAAGGGTTGTGATGGAACTGAAATCGAAATCGCTTGTCCAGGAACGGTTTGGGACGTTTGCGGCGACATATGCCACCAGCCGGCCCCACGCGAAGGGTAGCAGCCTGCTCCGGCTCGTCGAGCTGGTTGCGGCGCAGTCCGGCTGGATTGGACTCGATATCGCGACCGGCGCCGGCCATGTGGCGCTGGCGTTCGCTGCGCGCCTCGCCCACATGGTGGCTTCCGACCTGACGCCGCAGATGCTCGCGGTGGCGCGGGGGCTCGCCCGCGAACGCCGGATCGCCAACATGTCTTTCGCCGACATGCACGCCGAGGCGCTGCCGTTCGCGGATGCCACCTTCGATCTCGTGACCTGCCGGATCGCGCCTCACCATTTCGACGACGTTGGCGGATTCGTCGCCGAATCCGCCCGTGTGCTCCGACCGGGCGGCGTGTTCGGACTGGTCGACAATATCTCGCCAGACACCAGCATGATGGCGGGCGATGTCAGGGCGCTCGCTGCCGCCGCGAGCGACTACAACGCCTTCGAAAAGCTTCGTGACCCGAGCCATGTGCGCTGTCTGACCATGACCGAGTGGCGCGACGTGGTGGCGCGGGCCGGACTCAAGGAACGTCATGTTGAGCTTCTTGACAAGCCCATGGTGTTTGGCCCGTGGGTTGATCAGCAGAATGTCGGGGACACCGCCAAACGCGAGCTGATGTCGATGCTGCGCAACGGTTCGGACGCCTTTCGGGCGTTTGCGCGCCCGCGGGAGAACAACGGCGATTTGGATTTTGTCCTCACCGAGGCGGTGATTATTGCGGTAAAATAAATGTTACGAGACGCGCTTCGAGGGATGGGACAACGGGCGATGGCGGCAGGGCCAAGGCGCCGCTGAAGAACGCCGCCGCCGTCAACGCCGCACGCTCGGCCTTGTACGAGGTCGTCGCCGATGCGTACGCGCCCTGGAATTCCCAAAACCCATGCGCTCGACGCCGCCTGCGTTGGTGAGGTCGGAACGCTTGTTGGCTGGTTGCGCCTCGGGCAATTCACGGTCCGGCAACGTCAACGATGTTGGTTGGCAATACTGCCGCCTAATCCAGAACCGGCCTCCGGCCGGTGCGCTCTCTCCCCGGCCCAAAGACCCGGGTACGTCGGGCAATTGACCGCGAGCAGCGCAAATTCGCCGCTCGCATTTTTCAAGGAGATCCTGCAAATCCCTTGTAGCCTTGCTCGGGCCGTGCCGGTGAGGGATATCTGCACTCAACCATCGATCCCTTCGGCAACATGGGCACCGATTGCTTCCTCCGCCGTTCGATTCAAGCCCCGGCGCCGAGGTTCGTAGAACTTGCGTGCTCGTGGGCGCCTGGCGAAGGTTCGCCTGCAGCAGGGCACAGGCTTTCAGAGCCAGCATTATCCGTCGCGAGCCGGGGACGAATTTAACCGCTGATCCGACCCGACCGCGTCCGCTACGCACGAAAATCCATCCCGGCGCAATAATGCAGCAAGTTCGCTCTTGATCCGCCCGACCAGCCCCGGACCATGGAAGACCAGCGCTGAATAGAGCTGGACCAGGCAAGCCCCGGCGCGGATTTTTGCATAGGCATCCGCGCCGCTGGCTACGCCGCCGCATCCGACGATCGGAATCCGGCCTTCGGTGAACCGGTACATGGCGGCCAGGCATGCGGTCGACGGTGCAAACAGCGGTTTGCCGGATAACCCGCCCTGAGCATTGCGATCGGGGCTCTTCAAGGTCGCAGGCCGCGCGATCGTGGTGTTGCCGACGATCAGGCCGTCGACTCCCGTCGCGAGCGCGACCTGGGCGATGTCGCGCACCTCAGTCTCGTCGAGATCGGGGCCGACCTTCGCCAGCAGCGGCGGGCGCAAGCCGGCGGTTTCGCGTCGCCGAAGCTCCTGCACGCGGGTCAGCAATTCCTCGATCTGTTTACGCGCCTGCAGGGCCCGCAGCCCCGGTGTGTTCGGCGAGGAAATGTTGATGACCAGATAATCCGCGAGAGCCCCGATCGCCTCGATCCCGGCGATGTAGTCCGCGGCGCCGTCGGCGGTGTCGCGATTTTTCCCCACATTGGCTCCGACGATGCCGGGGCGGGCGCGGCGGCGGGCGAGATTGGCAACGAACGGGGCCAGGGCGCGGCTGTTGAAGCCGAAGCGGTTGATCACCGCCTCGTCCTCGGTCAGACGATAAAGCCGTTGACCGGAGTTGCCGGGCTGAGGGCGCGGCGTGACGGTCCCGGCTTCGACAAAGCCGAAGCCGAGCCCGAGCGCGGCGTCGCATACCTCCGCATCCTTGTCGAACCCCGCCGCAAGGCCGACCGGGTTGGGAAACGACAGATTCCAGACCTTGGTGGCGAGGATCGGGTCGTCGGGTCGATGCGCCATGGTGCGGGCGAAGCCGAGCTTGAGGGCCCAGATGCTGACGCCGTGGGCGCGTTCAGGATCGAGGAAAAACAGCGCCGGTCGCGCCAGCCTGAACAGGAGATCGCCCATTACGATTCGCTCAATTTTGGGGACACGATTTTTTCCACTGCGGCAGCGATTGCGAGCAGCCGCCGGTCGGCGCCGTGTTCGCCGACCAGCATCAGCCCGACCGGCGCATCGCCGCGGCGATGACACGGTATCGATATCGCACAGCGATCGAGCACATTGGCGATCGTGGTGTTGCGAAGCACCGCCAGGTTCACGGCGCGGAACTGCTCTTCGGCCTCGAGCCGGGCGAGCGGCGGCGCGATGATCGGGACGGTCGGCATGATAAGCGCGTCGTAGTGGCCGGAAATCGCGGCGACGCGACCGATCAGGTCGGCGCGGGCGCCGATGAGCTCGATGTAGTGAGCCGCGTCCTGGTCCTTCCCACGCATCATGCGCACCAGCACCCGCGGATCGTAGAGGTTGCCCCTGGTCTCAATCAGGCGCCGATGCCACGCATAGGCTTCGGCCGCCGCAAAGCCGCCATAGCGATTGAGAGTGGTAATATCGTTGAACTCCGCAAGCGGCAGATCCACGATCTTCGTGCCCGCCTTGGCCAGCCGGGACACCGCGTCCGCATAAGCAGTCGCGACCGCCCGGTCCATGCCGTCGAGAACCACGGTTTGTGGCGCCGCGAGCCGCAGTCCGTCAACCCGATAGGGCGTGAGATCATCGGGCTCGTCGCCGGCCATGACGGCATCGAGCGCAGCGCAGCAGGCCACCGTCGGCGCCAGCGGTCCGACCGAATCCAGGGTAAAAGACAAGGGCAGCACGCCGTCGGTGGGGATTCGCTTGGCGGTGGGCTTGCAGCCCACGATGCCACACAGCGCCGCCGGGATGCGGCAGGAGCCGCCGGTGTCGGTACCGAGAGCCGCAACCGCCATGCCGTCCGTCACCGATACCGCAGCTCCCGACGAGGAGCCGCCCGGGATGCGCCCGGTGGCTCGATCGTAGGGGTTGCAAGGGGTGCCGTAATGCGGGTTGAGACCAACGCCGGAGTATGCAAATTCCGTCATGTTGGTGCGACCGATCGGGATGAAGCCGGCGGCCCGCATGCGAGCGACCGCAGCGGCGTCGCGCCTGGCGGCAGGAGCGTCGCACAACGCAACCGATCCGGCAGTGGTGACGTCGCCCGCGATATCGAACAGATCCTTGACCGAGACCGGGATGCCGGCAAACCGCGAGGGTGCTGCCCCGTGCCGGCGCAAAGTATCGATATAATCGGCCGCCGCGCGCGCCTGATCCGCGTGCACTTTGAGGAAAGTCCGTCGCCCTTCGCCGGCTGCGTCCACGATGCGTGCCAAGCAATCCTCAACCAGCAGCCGGCTCGATGTCCCGCTCGCCAAATCGTGCGCTGTTTGCGAAAGCGTGCGCATATTGAAAGATCTCCGCGAGGCAATGTTTGTGCGAACACTCGAGCGACACCGTTAACATCTGGCCCGCAATGGCGCGACCGGGTCCTTGTGTCAAAAATGAAACGACGACCTGGCCGGTTCGACCGATTCGCGCTTCACCAGGCATCTCTGGGCCGCTTCGCGCTTCGCTTGCAGGCAGCTTCCGCCCGGCTAGAATTTGCTTGCCGCATGGGATTGGTGCCAACTAGAGATGCTTTGGGCGACCCTTGTGGTCGTCCGCTTGCCGGCGGACACAGAACCGAGAAGCGCGCCGACACGACGCGTTTTAACGGTCCGGGGCGACCGCAAGGATCGCGCGACCGGCCGGAGCCTCCAGCCGATTCCGAAGGGGAGTTTCCGTGGCCCGCCAGACGTTATCCCTCACCCTGCAAGGCCGCGCCACCGCAATGGCCGCTGAGGTCGGCATCGACGATGCGGTCGTGGCCGGCTGGACCGGGCGCGATGCTGGCGCAGTGGAGAAGCACATCAAGGAACTTGAGGCTTTGGGCGTGAAGCGCCCGGCCACCACTCCGATCTTTTACCGGGTCTCCGCGCTGCGACTGACCACGGCGGCCGAGATTGAGGCGGTGGGCCCGCACTCCGGCGGCGAGGTCGAGTTCGTGCTGCTGCAGCGCGGCGGGCGCCTGTGGGTCGGCGCCGGCTCCGATCATACCGACCGCCAGGTGGAAACCTACGGCGTCACCGTATCCAAGCAGATGTGCGACAAGCCGGTGGCTCCAGTATTCTGGGCTTTCGATGATGTGGCGGCGCATTTCGACCGACTTATGCTGCGAGCCCATGTGATCGAGAACGGTGAGCGCAAACTCTACCAGGAGGGGTCGGTGGCAGCGATGCTGGCGCCGCTCGAGCTGATCGGGCGCTGCCCCATCCCCCGAGGGGAGACGAGGGAAGGCGGAGGGCGGCTGCCGGAAAACACGCTGATGTTTTGCGGCACGCTCGCGGCGCGCGGAGGCGTTCGGCCAACCGAGCGGTTCGAATTCGCGATCGAAGACCCGGTTCTGGGACGATCGATCGCCCATGCTTATTCGGTCCGCATCCTGCCGGTGCTGGGCTGAGTGGACATCTGTCACGGAGGCCCGCCATGCCGATGAACAAGCCGCATCTCGAATTCCACCCGGTCGACATGAATGACGGCTGGCACACGCCGGCCGGCTATCCGGCGGGCATCAAGCAGAAGATTCTGGCGAGCGACCTCGACGAGACCCAAAAGATGGGAAGCCGGTCTCGGCTGTTGAAGTTCGAACCCGGCGTCTACACCAGCGCCCCGTTCGTCCATGACCACTGGGAAGAGGTGTACCTGATGTCGGGCGACCTCATTGTCGGCAATGACGCCGAGGGCAACGGCGGCGAGCCGTTTCACGCGCCGACCTATGCGTGCCGGCCGCCCGGCGTCTACCACGGCCCGTTCAAGTCCGAGACCGGGTGCATGCTGTTTGAGATGCACTATTACGACGAGAGCGGAAAGTTGCCATGAACGCGCCCGAGATCGCAACGCCGGTGATGCGGCCCTATCTTCCGGCGACGAGGAAATTTGCCAGCGGCGAGGACTCCCCGCGCGCGTTTCTGGAGGGCTGCCTGGCCGCACTCGAGGCCTGGGAACCGACGATCGGCGCCTTCGTGACCCTCAACCTCGCTGCAGCCCGTGCGGCCGCTGATCAGTCGGCGAAGCGCTGGCGCGCCGGCAAGCCGCTTTCGGCGATTGATGGCATGCCGATCGGCATCAAAGACATCATCGAGACGATCGATATGCCGACCCAAAACGGCTCGCCGCTGTTTGAAGGGTTTCGCAGCGAGCGGGACGCCGCAAGCGTCGTAGCGCTGCGCGAAGCGGGCGCCGTGATCATCGGCAAGACGGTGACCACCGAGTTCGCCGCTACCGAGCCGCGCGGCACCCGCAATCCCTGGGACACCGCGCGCACTCCTGGCGGTTCGAGCAGCGGTTCGGCTGCGGCGGTCGCGGTGGGCGCCATCAGCGCCGGGCTCGGCACCCAGGTCCTCGGCTCGATCCTGCGGCCGGCGAGTTTCTGCGGCTGCTTCGGCTTCAAGCCCACGGTCGGCGCCATCAATCGCGGCGGCAGTTATGACGGCCTGTCCCAGAGCGTGCATGGGCCGCTCGCCGCAAGCCTGCCGGAGGCATGGCAGGTCGCCTGGGAGATCGCCCAACGCGCCGGCGGCGATCCGGGCTTTGCGGGCCTCTACGGTCCGGCGACGCCGCCGGCGCCATTAAGGCCGCGCAAGCTCGCGGTTCTCCAAACCGATGGATGGATGGTTGCGACCGAGGCCGCCAGGCGAGCGTTGGACGGAGCCCTTGCCAAGCTGAGGGCTGCCGGCACCGAGGTTGCCGGTCGCCGCGATCATGACCAGGTCGCGGCGGTCGAGACCGCCATTGGCGGTACGCGCGAACTTTCCATTGCCATCAACGCCTGGGAATCGCGCTGGCCCCTCAACACCTACCGGGCGCGGGAGGCCGGCAAGCTTAGCAACGCGATGCTCGCGCGCGGCCGTCAGGCCGAGGCCATGACGCTTGAGGACTATCGCCGCCACATAGCCGATCGCGACCGCCGGCGCGCGATCTACCACGCGCTCGCTGACGAATTCGACGCCTGCATCACGCTCGCGGCCCCGGGGGCTGCGCCGACCGGTCTCGGCTCCACGGGCGATCCGGTATTTGCTGTGCCCGGCTCGATGCTCGGCGTTCCGGCGCTCTCGCTGCCGGTTCTCGACGCCGGCGGACTGCCGCTTGGCCTTCAACTTCTCGGCTTCGCACACCGCGATGCTTCGCTGTTCGCAACGGCGGCGAGCGTGTTGGTGATCGCCCAGTAGACTGGGCAAAATCGCCTGCCTCGGGCTTACCGAGCGACGGCTGCGCGCGATTTTGCCCACCCGGCCAGACGAAGAAGCTTGACGGGCAAAGGCGCAACGACGCAGTACCACTGGGGCATCGACGAAAGCGACGTTTGCCCGCCCGACGCGACGACGACGCGATTGCTAAAATGAGCCGCGCTATGAAACTCGCCGTACCCGACATGATTTCGAACTCCTATTTTCCGGCAATTGCCGCGGCGGTGCTGGGATTCTTCAAGCAGGAGGGGCTCGAAATCGAACTGGAGCTCGTATTTCCGGTCGACAAGGCCTATGCGGCGCTGCGCGACGGCGCGGTCGATTTCGTCGGCGGATCGGCTCACTCGGCGCTGGCGGCATTTCCTGAATGGCGGGGCGTGAAGCTCCTCTGTGCGCAGGCACAAGGCATGTACTGGTTCCTGGTCATGCGCAGGGACCTTGGCGTCAAACACGGCGATATCGCGGGCGTCAAGGGCCGCAGCATCGGCGCCGCGCCGTGGGTTGAAATGGGACTGCGTGCACTCCTCGTCAGCGCCGGGATCGACCTTGTGCACGACGCCGTGAGGATCGCCCCCGTACCGGGCGCGCTCGCGGCCGGGGTGAATTTCGGGGTCACAGCTGCGCGGGCACTGGAGGAGCGCAAGATCGACGGCTTCTGGGCCAATGGCATGGGCGCCGAAGTCGCTGTGCGCCGCGGCGTAGGGACGGTCGTGCTCGACATCCGCCGCGGCGACGGGCCGAAGGGGTGCTTCAACTACACCATGGCGTCGGTCGCCTCGACCGACGGTTTGATCGAGCGCTCGCCCGAGATTGCGGCTGCCGCCGTGCGCGCCATTGTCAAGACCCAGGCCGCGTTGAAGAATGACGTCTCGCTCGCGACTGATGTGGGGCGCAAGTTGTTTGCGCCGCAGGAGGCGGACCTCATCGCTGAGCTGATCCGCCGCGACCTGCCCTATTACGATCCAAAAATCACGCCGCAGTTCGTGGCCGGTATGAACGCCTTTGCACGCTCAATAGGAATTCTCGCCGACGATGTTGCTTATCAGCGCGTGGTGGCGACACGGTTCTCCGAGTTGTGGCATCACGCTTAGAGCGTTGTGCGATTACCCCGAGCCTTGCCAATGCCATTGCGTGTCTGCGCCGACGCGGCGCGGGTTCGGCGCCATCGTCATGGAAGCGATGCGTGGAGGGCAAGGTCGATCTTGATTATGCGCCGTCCGGCTTGGCCTGGCGCTTGACCTGTCCGGCCGCGAACGCGCTGGAGCCGACGGGTGAAGGCGAAATCGAGCCCGGCCGCGTATGGCCCTGTCCCGCAGAGGTCACCGACCGCCGGCGACAATTCGGCACCCATAGAGAGCGGGCGCAGGATGAGAGCCATCAGCCCCGTGAGGTTCGGCGCTTGTCCGACGTCACACCGATTCAGCAACTCTCTTATCCGTTCCGCTTTCTCGGCGCACCGCGCGAGACCGATGGCCTGTTCAGATGGTGCGTGCGAACCATCCGCGCCGGAGACATCCAGCTGCAATCAGCGCCGCAGGCAATCAAAGCGATTGCGTCCGGTGCGCTTTAACTGCAGCTTCCTCCGTCACGCTCTGAAGAAATTGACAAAATGATCGTAGACTCGGTCGGGTGCTTCTACTTGCAGGGCATGGCCGGTCGGGAGCGGTTGGGCGTCGATGAGGTTGCTCGCGAACTTACGCCATACCGTGGGATATTCCTGAGTCGGCGGCAGGCCTCGCGTTCCCCACAAGACCAGCAGCGGCGTCGCCATCCGGCGATCCTTTTCGGCACTGTCGATCTCAAAATCAATTGTGGCGTTTGCGCGATAGTGACGGCAGGCGCCGGCGATCGTCTTGTGTGTGAAGCAGCGCACATACTCGTCGAACACGATTTTGGGAAGATGGTTGTTGTAGCCTCGGGCTTTCAGAAACCATTCGGCAGAAACGGCGCTTATCAGTGTATCGGGAAATGGCTCCGGTTGCGCTAGAAACAGCCAGTGCCAGGAGTTGAGCGCCGACTTCATATTGAGATTGGTCCACACGTAATAGCTCGGCAGCACGTCCAGGATGCAGACCTTGATGATCCGATCCGGGTGATCGAAGCACATGCGATGGCTGACGCGTGCACCGCGGTCGTGGCCCGCGAGGAAGAACCGCCGATGCCCAAGACTCTCCATGACCTCGAACATGTCTTCGGCCAATACCCCGGAGCTGTAATTGATGTGATTCGGACCAGGGTCAGGCAACGAACTGTCGCCGTAGCCGCGCAGATCGGCGAGAACCACATGGTAGTCTTTCGCAAGCCGTGCGGCGACGCCATACCACGTCGCGTGGGTCTGTGAATTGCCGTGCAGGAGCAGCAGGGGCGGGCCGGAACCGCCGTGGCGCAGGCGAATGACGGCGCCCTTCGTGCGCATGTCGAGATGCTTGAATCCCGCGAACAGGGCCGCGACTTCCGGGCTGCCCCAGCGCGTCGGATCGCGGACGTAATCGGCGCTTGTCGCTTCGGCCAGCGCCGTCGTTTGCTGCGCCGATGATGGCGTGGCGAAAACCGACGCCGTTGCGCCTGCCGTCAAGGCCTGAACCAGACCGCGCCGGCTCACACCTGCTGCGAATTGTTCCGATTGACGATGCGTCGTCATGTCAGCCTCACTCGTGAGTTTCAGCAAAGCGACAGCCGATTAGTCGCGCGCAGGAATCGCGCATTGGGGAAGGCCTGAATCCTTCCAAAGCGGTCGGGTTGAGCCGATTGATGTGGCACCGCTTTGACCGATTGCACGCGGCTGCGCGGCATGCAATCGGGAGATAAGCGGCAGGTGCGCCGCGGGCTTCGTCACCTGAGGGCCCTCAGCCAATCCCGGCGAGCCGATAAAAGCGGGCGGCAGTTCCGGCGAAAAGATCGGCCCTTTCCATCGCGCCGGCGCCTCTCGTGAGCAGCTTGCAGGCGTTCCAGTACACCGGGTAGCTGAAGCCCTCCTTGTCAGGCGGAAAGTTGCTTTCAAACATGCAACGCCGCGCCCCGAAGGCTTCGATGCAGGTGTCGACATAGGGGCGGATCGCCTTCGCCACCATCTCGGACGACGGCGGCTCGGCCAGCTTTTCGAATCCGAGACCGTTGACGGCTTGGCCAAGTCCGCCGACTTTGACATAGACATTTTCGTGTGCAGCGAGCGCCTTGATCGACGCGGCCCAGCGGGGAAATTGCTCGCTTAACCTGCCGGCATATGCGCCGATTCCGACCAGCCTGCCGACGTGGTTGAGCACGATTTTGGTGTCCGGGAATGCGCCGGCAAGGTTGGCGACGTCGTCAAGTTGCGGGTGAAGAACCAAAGCATCGAACGAGAGTCCGAGACGGCCGAGGAGCGCGAATCCCTCGCGAAACGTCTTGTCGCCGAGCAGCCCGGGCGGTGCCGGATTGGCCGGATTGAGGAGTGAAGCATCGGCGTCCCAAGCGGTGCCGTAGCGAATGCCGCGGAATCGATCGCCGCCGGCGCGCATAAGCGCGGCAAGCACCGGCTCGACGCGGCTACCCAACCTCAGATCGGCGTATCCGACAATACCCGCCGCCACCCTGGTCTTGCCGCAGTATCCGCTGGCGCATATCGCCGCCATCCCGTTCACGAATTCGGTTTCGCCGACCGGGCGCATCTCGACCGGACCGGAGTCGCGGTACATCGAGTTGGCCTGCACGAATAC
>JASHRR010000092.1 GCA_030037185.1 Xanthobacteraceae bacterium
CGCTCGAACAGCTGGTCGAGATAGAGGCCGGTCGATGCCTTGTTGTAGACGACCGAATCGGCGTCCAGCAAAGCGCGCCTGAGCGCATCCGCAGACGACACGTCGGGTTTCGCAGCGCCATTACGGACCACCACCCCGACGCCGACCCGTCCGACCGCGGCGCGCCCCGAGCCGTTGAGCTTGCCGGCTTTCGCCAGTTCGTCGATGAGCGCCGGCGGCGCGATCACCACATCGGCGGCCTCGCCACGGCCCACCCGCTCCCGAATCGCCGGGGCAGTTGCGAATTCGATCTTGACGGCGGTGCCGCTCTCCTTGTGGAACGCCTCAGCTGCAGCGGTGACGCCCGGCTCGACCGCGCCGGCGCTGATGATGTTGATCTCGCCAGCAAGGGATGGGCCTGAGGCCAGCAGGCCTAATGCGATCGGCAGGAGCACACGCGCGTTCATCCGTTCCCTCCCATGCTGCATATTTGTCAACTAAAAGAAAATCTGTAATCGAATCCAAACGACCGGTACAGCTTTTCCAGGATTGACGATCCTGTCTTGCGGGGGGCTTGCCGCCGTGATTGGCTGTTCCGGGACCAATGACACCACCTCCGCGACACCTCCTCGGGGGATCTTGAAAGCCAACAGCCGCGTCGCGGTCGGCGGAGCGCCGCCAGAGACTGCGCTTGCGTAACGCGCTCAAAGCCTAGGGAGAAACCAGATGCCCCACGCAACCCGCCTCTCGCGCCGTGAGCTGTTGGCCCGCGCTGCCGGCACGCTCGCGGTTACAGCGCCGGGGCTGCGCCGCGCCGGCGCTCAGGCCGCCAAGCCGAACATCGTGTTCATCCTCGCCGATGACCTCGGTTTTGCCGATGTGAGTTGCTATGGTCAGCGCGATTACACGACGCCAAACGTGGACCGGCTTGCGCTCGAGGGGATGAAATTCTCCCAGGCCTACGCCAATTCCGCCGTGTGCTCGGCTACGCGCACAGCGTTGATTACCGGGCGGTACCAGTATCGCGTCCCAGTTGGCTTGGAGGAACCAATCGGCGCTGCTACGCCCCGCAACATCGGGCTGCCGCCCACCCATCCGACCTTGCCTTCGCTGCTGCGCGGCGCGGGCTATGCGACGATCCTGGTCGGCAAATGGCATCTCGGCTTCCTGCCTGATTTCAGCCCGCTCAGGAGCGGCTACGACCATTTCTTCGGCATATTCGGCGGGGCCGCCGATTATTTCAATCACGGCGCCGACCACGCGCGCACCGGTGAGGAGTCCTCTCAACTTTACGAGGAGGAGGTGCCGGTCGAGCGGCACGGCTACATGACGAACCTGTTGGGCGATCGCGCAGTCGAGACGATCGCCAGCTACGCAAGGTCAAGGCAGCCGTTTCTGCTCAGCCTGCATTTCAACGCACCACATTGGCCGTGGGAGGGCCCGGACGATGAGGCCGAGTCAAAGCGTATCCGCGACATTCGTGATCGCGACGGCGGCACCCAGAAGACCTATGGCAAGATGGTGCAGAGCCTCGATGCCAATATCGGCCGCGTGCTGCAGGCGCTCGACGTCCACGAGCTTTCCGCAAACACGGTCGTGGTGTTCACAAGCGATAACGGCGGCGAGCGGTTCTCGATGATTTGGCCGTTCACCGGCATGAAGGGGGAGCTGCTCGAAGGAGGCATTCGTATTCCGGCGATCGTGCGCTGGCCCGGCCACATTGCGGCGGGGTCGGTCTGCGATCAGGTGATGGTTACCATGGACTGGATGCCAACCTTGCTCGCGATCGGCGCAGCGCGCCCCGATCCGGCCTATCCGTCCGACGGCGAGGATCTGGCGCCCGCGCTGAGCGGGGCGGCGCCGCATCCGCGCAAGCTCTATTGGCGCTACAAGGCGGGAGCGCAGCGGGCGATCCGCGACGCCAACTGGAAATATCTGCGCATCGCCGGCAACGAGTTCCTGTTCGATGTGGTTCAAGACCCGCGCGAGCGCGCGAATCTTAAGGACAGACAACGGGATGTTTTCGAGCGGCTAAAGCGCGATTGGCAGGCATGGAACGCGACGATGCTGGAGGAGCGGCCGCGGCCGGCAGCTTACGGCCAGCCGGGTAATCTGTTGGCGGATCACTATGGTGTCGTCAATCCGCCGCCCCCCGCGGTTGAGCGGTGAAAGCCTCACGATCTCGTCCCCGGCCTGAAAGGCCTGCTCAAAAACCGCGATCCCGCCCAGCCGTACCGCCACGGCAATTCCGCCGCCTTGGAGATGCCGATCCGCGGACCGGCCGCGACCTCAACCGGCGAGCTCCGCGCAAAAAGCGCGAACGGCGGTGCATCGAGGGCCATGCCGTTATGGGCGCGCGTGATGGCCAGCGCCTCGCACAGCCGCCCGGGTCCGGCACAAAGCAGCCGCTCGTCCTCCAGGCCGCGACGGCGGCGCATCGCTGGCAGGCCCCTGGTCGGCATCAGCGCGCGGATCAGCACCGCGCTGGCTGAGTGCTCGGCTTCGCAGACGAAATTGACGCACCAATGGATGCCGTAGGAGCGGTAGATATAGGCATGACCGGGCGGTCCGAACATCACGGCGTTGCGCGCGGTCGGTCCGCTAAAGCTGTGCGCCGCCGGGTCGCTATGGTGATAGGCCTCAACTTCAACGATGGGGCCCCCGATCCCGTCGACCAAGAAGGTGGCGCCGATAAGTTCCGGCGCCACCTCGTGGACACTGCGGGCAAAAAAGCCTCGTGCTAACTGTCGATTCTTCAACGTTTTTTCCGGCCTAGCAACATCTGTTGCTTTTCCGACACATATTGACAAGATTTGCGATAGCCCTCACCAGCGCCCCTTTTCCGCCACAGGAGTCGAATGATCT
>JASHRR010000784.1 GCA_030037185.1 Xanthobacteraceae bacterium
CACGACCTACATCCATATCGAATACTTGCAGATGTTCCGCCGCATCTATACCGACGGCCGCCCGTTCCCGGCAGATACCGACAGTTCGTTCATGGGTTACTCGGTCGGCAAGTGGGTCGACACCGACGGTGACGGACGGTTTGATGAGCTCTTGGTTGAAATGCGATTCCTGAAAAGCCAGCGCGCATTCGATTCGAGCGGCATTCCGCTTCATCCCGACGGCAAGACCATCGTCTATGAGCGGTTCTATCAGGACAACGACGAGCCCGACGTGCTCAATGACGAGGTCACCACCATCGACGACGCTTTGACCCGGCCGTGGACCGTCACCAAGCACTACAACCGTGTCCGCAACCCGATCTGGGTCGAGGCAATATGCTCGGAGAATAACGACCACCTCAAGATCGGCAAGGAAACGTATATGCGCAGCGCCGATGGACTCCTCATGCCGGCCAAGAAGGGCCAGCGCCCGCCGGACCTGAGATATTTCAACAGCCGGGGCGCGACCAAGTGAACCGGGAGCGCAGAAAACACACTCAGACCTCCTCCGCAAGGAGCGCTCCCCGTGGGGGCGCGTCTCGAACCACGGCTGAGCCGACCGCCTCGAGACGCGGCGGTCCTGAGCAAGAGGCCTGATTTTTGCTTTGTCGAAACAGATACCAAGAAAGCACATACCAAGGAGTGATCATTATGCGAATGAACCACGTCCTGTTGTCGACCGCGGCATGTCTCGGGCTGGCGCTCGCGGCCCTCGGCCCCGTCACGGCAAACGCCGCGCCTGGGCTTTCCGGACAGGTGACCGGGCCGCAAGGCGGCATGGAGGGTGTCCTGGTCACCGTGAAGAAGAACGGCTCGACCATCGCCTATACGGTGGTGAGCGATGCGCAGGGCCGCTACAGCTTCCCGCCCGGAAAGATCGAAGGCGGCGAGTATGTCCTGCGCATTCGTGCGACCGGCTTCGACCTCGACGGCGGCGAGCGGGACGGCACGCTGAAGGCGGCGATCGATCCGCAGAATCCGACCACGGCTGACCTCAAGCTCAAGCCAACCCACAATCTGGCCTCTCAGCTCGTCAACGCCGAATGGATGATGAGCATGCCCGGCACTGTTGATCAGAAGGCCCAGCTGCTCAATTGCGTCGGCTGCCACACTCTGGAGCGCATCGTGCGCTCGACCCACAACGCCGACGAGTTCACCCAGGTCGTCTACCGGATGGCGAACTACGCGCAGGTGAGCCAGCCCATCAAGCCGCAGAAGCGGATGGATCCGGAATGGGCGCCCAAGCCGGAGTCGTTCCGCAAGTTCGCGGAATTCCTCGCCAGCATCAACCTGTCCGAAACGGAAAAGTGGAAGTATGCGCTCAAAGTCCTGCCGCGTCCCTCCGGCCGCGCCACCAAGGTGCTCATCACCGAATACGACCTGCCGCGCCCGACCATCGAGCCGCATGACGTAATCCTCGATAGGAGGGGCATGGTGTGGTACTCGAATTTCGGCGAGCAGTACCTCGGCAAGATGGATCCGAAAACGGGCGCCCACGCGGAGATTCCGCTACCCGAATTCAAGCAGGGCTTCCCGGTCGGCACCCTCGATCTTGAGATCGACAAGGCCGGCGAGATGTGGATCGGCATGATGTTTCAGGGCGCCATTGCGAAGTTCGATCCCGGCACGGAGCAGTTCAAATTCTATCCGATCCCCAAGGAGAAGAACGACAACGTGACCCAGCTGAACATGCTGGGCCTGGAGCACCAGGTGGACGGCAAGATCTGGACCAACAATGCCGGCAACCAGGAGGTCTACCGCATCGATCTGGCGTCGGGGAAATACGAGACGCTGGCCCCGATGAAAGAGATCACTACGCCCGGCAACCACACGATTTACGGCATCGCGTCTGACTCTAAGAACAATCTCTGGCTCATGGAATTCCAGGACAACTACATCGGCAAGGTCGACGCCAGGACGCTTGCCATGAGCTTCTACCGCGCCCCGACGGATCGCTCGCGCAACCGCCGCGGCATCATGGACGAGCAGGACCGGCTGTGGTTTGCGGAGTACCGCGGCAACAAGATCGGCATGTTCGACACCAGGGAAGAAAGCTTCAAGGAATGGGCACTGCCGACCCCGTGGACCGGGCCGTACTACCCGGCCGTCGACAGGAACGGCGAGATCTGGACCGGCGGCATGACCACCGACCGCGTGGTGCGGCTCGATCCCAAGACCAGCCAGACGGTCGAATATTTCCTGCCCAAGGACACCAACATCCGCCGCGTCTTTGTGGACAACACGACGACACCGGTGTCCTTCTGGACCGGCAGCAACCACGGCGCCTCGATTGTCAAAGTGGAGCCGTTGGATTAGGCCGTATCAGCCGCCACGGCGCCGGCCACAGGAAAGCCGGTCGCCGGGCGCGCCAGTGCAACCGGGATTTTAGTTGGGGGTCTTGCGCTGCCCCCGACCCGGGCTAGCGCCTCTGTTTGCTATATGTTGCCGAAGCGGGATGAGCGAAGCATCAGGCACGCGCCGCCAAACCAAAGACGTCGAGGCTGCCACTCTGCCCTTGCCTGCGCTGCGGCTGCCATCCGACCTGCAACCGCTGTTCGAGCAGAGCTATCCGCGCTTTTCTGATGCCGAGTATGGCCGCCGCAATGCCGCCATCGCGCGCGCGATGGAGGCGGCGGGCGCAGACCATGCGCTCATCGTCACGGCGCACAATGTCGGCAATGCGACCCGCTGGATGACGGGGTGGCCGGGCACGGCGGAAGCCCTGCTGCTGTTCCGGCCCGGCGAGCGGATGGTGATGTTCGTCGAGTACTACAACCACCTGCCGCTGGCGCGCCAGATGGCCCGCGACGCCGAGGTGCGGTGGGGCGAACAGAAAGGCATCGCCAAGGTCATCGAGGAGCTTGCCCGTCGCGGCGGCCGGCGCATCGGCGTGATCGGGCCGCTCAGCGGCCCGAGATGGAAGGCGCTGGAGGCGCAGTTCGAGCTGATCAGCCTCGATGCCGAATACATCAGCCTGCGGCTCGTCAAGTCGGCGGAGGAGATCGCCTGGCTGCGCATCGGCGCGGCTTTGAGCGATGCCGGAATGGCTGCGCTCGTCGCCGGCACGCGTGCGGGCATGACCGAGCATGAACTCGGCAACATGATCGAGCGCGCCTTCGTCGGCCGCGGCGGCGCGCACGTCATTCATTTCATCGGCTCGACCCCGATGGCGGACCCGGACGTCTGCGTGCCGCGGCAATTCACGTCACGTCGCAGGATCGAGCGCGGCGACTTCGTGTTCTGCGAGCTATCGGCCGCCTGGTGGGACTATTCCGGCCAGGTGCTGCGCGGCTTTGCGGTCGAAGCCGAGCCGACCCCGCTTTACCGCGAGCTGCACGCTGCCGCCTGTGCGGCGTTCGCGTCCGTCACCAGCGCGATCCGGCCGGGCGCGCTGCCGCAGAGCCTGGTCGACGCATCGAGGATCATCGAAGAAAGCGGTTTTACGACCTGCGATGATCTCGTGCACGGCTATGGCGGCGGCTATCTGCCTCCGATCATCGGCTCAAACAGCCGTCCGGCCGGACCGATACCCGCCTTCCCGCTGGAGGAGAACATGTGCCTGGTGGTGCAGCCCAATGTGATCACGCGCGACCTCAAGGCCGGCGTTCAGTTCGGCGAACTGGTGCGGGTCACCGCAATGGGGTTTGAATCCTTGCATCGCACGCCGCATGGTATGTTCCGGGCCGGGCAGGTGATTTGAGGCCGGGGCGCGGGACGCCCGCGGTCCGGGAGCAAAAGGGTCCTCGTTCCATGAAACTGTGCCGCTACGACGACGACAGGATCGGTCTTGTTCGGGGCCGCAACGTGCATGACGTGTCGGACATTGTCGACGCCCTGCCGCCGTTGCGATATCCCGTGCCATTCGGCGACCAACTGATCGCGCATCTTGAAAGGCTGCGGCACCGCATGGATCGGCTTGCCGATGATGCGGCGCCCCGGCCGCTCGAGGAGGTCAGCTTGTTAAGTCCCGTCGCCACTCCCTCCAAGATCATCGGTACACCCGTCAACTATCGCGCGCACGTCGAAGAGGCCCGCCGCGATCCGCAGATCTCGGTCTTTCATGGCGACAAGCCGCGTTCGATCGAGGAGCAGGGGCTGTTCCTGAAGGCGTCGAGTTCGCTGGTCGGTCCGTCGGAAGGCGTCGCCATCAGGTTTGCCGACCGCCGCACCGACCACGAGGCCGAGCTTGGCGTGGTGATCGGCCGCAAAACCGGGCCGATCGCGGAGGCGGATGCCTTGGGGGTCGTCGCCGGCTACGCCATCGCCCTCGACATGGTGGTGCGCGGCAAGGAGGATCGCAGCTTCCGCAAGTCGCCGGACAGCTATGCGGTGCTGGGCCCGTGGCTGGTCACCGCCGACGAGATTCCCGACCCCGGCGCGCTTGATTTCACGTTGCACGTCAATGGCGAACTGCGGCAGGCCGCAAACACGCGCGAAATGATCATCGGCGTGGCCCGCCAGATTTCCTGGGCCGCGTCGGTCTATACGCTCTACCCGGGCGATATCATCATGTCAGGAACCTGCCAGGGCGTGGCGCCGGTCAAACCCGGCGACGTGATGACGGTTGCGTTCGAGCGCATCGGCGAGATGACGGTCCCGGTGCGTTGAGGCACATTAACCCACAGACGCCGGGCCGCCGGTTGGCTGCAACCCGGGCGGCAGAGCGGCATCCTCTCCATTGCGTCTGCGACAAATGAAACGCGAGACCCAGCCGGTGGCGGAGGACGCGGGAGACGCCGCAGCACCTTGAGTGCGATCGGGCAATGCCATTCTGGCCAAGGTTCCAACCACCACGGAGTGCGGTCTGCGGTCGAATATCGAGCCGAGCGTGCGCACCCCGCAGCCTTGCTTATCCGGTGAGCAGACACCCGATCACAAATCACGATCGGCGACGCAGTCGCGCCCGCGTGGCGCCCTTGCGGTCGAGCCGAACTGGCTATCGCGGCTTCCTGATCCTGGTGTCGAGCCCGAAGATCCGCGCCGCGTTGAGGCCGAGAATATTCCGCTTGGCCTGTTCGGAAAGGAACGGCAGGTCGATGATCTCGCCCGGCAGGTCGAAGTCGTAATGCGGCCAATCCGATGCGAACAACAGCTGCGTTTCGGCGTTGATCATCTCCAGCGTGACTTCGAGCGCCTTGAGGTTCGTGGTCTCCATCGGCTGGGTCGTGTACCAGCAATGCTCGCGCATGTATTCGCTCGGCAGCCGGCGCAGTTGCGGGGCTTCGGACGGGCGCATCAGATACTGATCATCAAGGCGCTGCATCAGGAACGGCACCCAGGCGAGCCCGCTTTCCACCCAGATCGGCCTGAGTTTGGGAAAACGCTCCGGAATGCCGTTGATGATCCAGTTGGTGGCGTGGATCATATTCGACCACACAAAGCCCAGCGCATGCATGCCGAGGAAGCGGTTGATGGTGGCAAGCGAGGGATCCTGCCAGTGATAACCGGCGTGGAATGCGAGCGGCTTGCCGCGCTCCTCGATCATCCGGTAGAGCCGCATGTAGTGGTTGTGATGCACCGGTTTGTAGCGCGTCGAGGTGATGCAATAGCCGATCACGCCGGCAACATCGTCGAAGGCCTCGACCGTGCGCTCGGCCTCTTCGGGCGTGTTGAACGGCAGATAAATGAGCGACTTGATGCGGTCGTCGGCTGATAAAAGCTTGTCGGCGAGCCAACGGTTGTAGGCGTTGCCGAGCCACACCTCCATCTCGGGCTGGGGTGCATGCCGAGCATCAGCATCGGCGTCGGGAACACCACCATGTAGTCGATTGCCAGCGCCTCCATGGCGCGCCGCGTCAAGATGACGTCGCGATGGACATCGGTCTCGGTAACCGGCTCGCGCTGGCCGTCCTGATGAGGAACGCGTCCGCCGATGCTCTGGTAGCGCAGGCCGAGGTCGCCGTTGAGCCCGTAGGGCGGGGCATTGATGCGATCGCTCTGGAAGTGGATCGCCTGCTCGCGCACCACCGGGTCTTCGAT
>JASHRR010000785.1 GCA_030037185.1 Xanthobacteraceae bacterium
GGGACTTCTTTGAGAGGTTTCACTGTCACATGTCAGATTCTCCTCTCCCGCGCTTTTCCCAGCGCGATAGCTAGGCGCAATCGCGGCCTGGGCAGACAATGAAGCAGTGCTGCCCGCCTACATTGAGGGCATGTTGCTTGCCGGCACGGTCGGTGACAAACGACCAGCGCGGAAATAAAACGGCGTCATCAGGCCGAGCGTCAACGTACGGATGCGTCGAATCAAGTCGGTGCCTGCGTTGATTGCCGCGCCGATCGCCTTCCTCGCGCCGCTACTTGGCAAGATGACCACCAAAGTCGGCATCTACCCGGTCACCAAATTATTCGGATCGCCCCGGAAGGAGGCCATATACACCACGCTCTTGATGTCCACGGGGCTAATCTTTGGGACCATCTCGGCAGTGTTTGGCTTATCGCAGGGTATCATCGACCATCGCAATATTCCGAGTGCCGTTGTACCCACGATGATCGCGAACGCGTTCTTCATGCCGCGGTATCTATTGACGCGCGACGAGCACAGCGAAGGCCGCAACGCTCATCCCGCAAACTGAGGATGCGCCATGTCGAAGGTCCAATGTTCAACACCATCGCTCATAGCGGCCCCGACGACGCATTCCAAGTACTCACCCTTGCCTTCATGCTGGCCAAAGACAGCAGCGCCGCCCTGCACATGAAGCCAATGCTGGGAGGACCCGCGCTCGTCACTATCGTCGTATTGCAGCCTTTTCAGTGAGCGTCAGGAGCGGACGCGGCCGTCCGGAGCAACTTCTGGGCGATCAGCGCCGGTATCGTGCCGCTCGCTATGACCGCCGCGACGAGAGTCGCATACTGCTCGCGATCGATAATGCCATGCATGAGCCCCACGTAGGACGCAACGGTGCCGAACGTGAGCCCCGTCGACATCAAAAGCGCAATGGACCATCGATCCCGCGGCGCAACACCGAAGGAGCGGCCCAATGGCACAATAATTGCGCACTTGCTCGCAATCTTTATGATGAAGAGCGCTCCTGCGGTTGCCGCGATGGCCGGCAGTTGAGCGAAGTCGAGGAAGGACCCGGCGCGTAGGAAGTAGAACGGCGTGAACCACGCGAAGGCGACGGCGCGCAACCGAGTCGTGACCGTACTGTTCTTCTCGAGCAGAGCCGTGAGAGCCAAACCGATGAGGTAAGCGGGAACGACAGGTTCGGTCCCGGACACGCCGCCCACACCACTCAACACCAGCAACACGACGGCGAGAAAGCGAATGTCGAGCTCGCCGCCTTGTCTTGCCTGGTCGATGAACCAAGGCGAGATCTTCGGAACGACCCAGGCGGCGACGAGCACCAGCCCGATAAAGAGCGGAAGACGATAGTCGAGGTTTGCCGTGACGACGGCGAGCGCGACCACCGTGGCAATATCGTTTATAAACCGGGCGGCGAGAACGATCTGTCCAACCTCGGTGTGGCTGTAACCAGCTTCAGAGACGATCGTGTAGACCAGAGCGACGGACGTGGTTGACAGCGCGGTGGCGGCAAGGAGGGCTTGGGGTGCCGTCCAATGCGCGACCCTGAACGTGAACAAGAAGACGACGAGAAACGGCGCTAGGAATGCCCCTGTTCCAATGGCCAGATTCGCCCACACGCGCGTGCGGAAAGCTGCCCATTGGATTTCGGCGCCGGCGAGGAAAGCGAGCACGATGGCCCCAAGGCCCGCCAGGTAATCGACCCAAATTGGGTCGGCGAGCCCAACCAGATTGGCGGCAAGGGCGCCAATGAAGATCTCGATCAGCGCAACGGAGATGCCAGTCCAGACAGACAGGACGGAGGCAAGAAGGGCCAACCCCATCCATGTCGCCGCCGTCAGCCACACTCGTCCCATGGGGGGTCACCCGTTTCGGTCGCTCGGAGTAAGAAATGTCCCCCCGCGTGAGACAGGGGGACAGCGCCTGACCGTATTGCGGTTCCTCGCCATTCGCGGTCTACGGCACGCCGCATATCCTTCGGAACGTACCGAGGGCACGACGTTTCCCACCGACCGCATGGAGCAAGTTGACACATGTCTGTCTCCACATCGCCGGCCACCCTTGTCGTAGGGGTCGCTTTGGCTGCAGTATCCGAATAGCTCAGCCCGCCAACCGGGCGGCGAACGCCGAGGAATGCTCCCGCATTGGAGCCGCCCTGCGTCAAGGGCTTCACTCGCTGGTGTGAAATTGAGACTCGTTGGGCCTGGGGGAAGTCGACCGTGCCTACTCCTCGGACGGTCATAAATACACTCTGAAGCTGCAACACGAAACCCTCGCCATCACCGAGCGCTAACCGGACGGCTTAGCTTTCACCCGCACGGTTCCTCCTTTGGTGCTGTTTGACGCTGGCTCTCGCGGCAAAGCGAATCCGATCGCGACGGACCGCTCGCGGGATTGCGATACGGTCCGTCGCGGAAGCCGCTGGGCTCGCCTTCCTCCCGCTCGTCCTGGAGCGCTTCGATCTCGTGCTGCGGCAACGCAATGACCTCTTACCGGGACGGCAAGCGCTAATTTCCGATTATGCGGTCGAATGCCTTTCGTGAGCGTGCCAAGGCTTAGCCTACTCGCTTCAACAAGCCATACGACAAGTTTCCACGGAGAGGTCGCCTCGGGCGCAAGGACACTGCCAAGGAACTCGGAGGTTAGGACATTCGATCCACCGGCGAAGTGTGTCACGTCAGTTGCCGCACGAAAATGGATTGTTGGACGCTCCGCCAATACAGTGGAATGCAGTCGGCTCAGCTCCCTTCAGCATGTGCCAGTACTCGATGGAGCACCCGTTCCGTCGAACTCTCTCCTTCAGTATCTTTGGCCGCGTGAGCCGCATCCTGAACATAGTCATCGATTACACGCCTTGCGATATCGATGTGCGTTATCAATAAATTTTCGATCTCATCACGCAGCATCCAATCCGAGCCTGGCAGCAGGCCGATCAGCCGGCGCACCGCGTTACTCCTCTCCCTAGCGCGGGCGTTGAGGAGACATAGCTGACAGGAAAGCAAAGACACTTTCGCATCAGGATCGTGCATCAGGAATCGTAGCGACGGCCATATCCTCTGTGAGATACCGATTTCACGTAACAGTCGGAGCGCGCTCCTGCGCCGCCGAAGGCTTGACTCGCTCTCGTGTTTGGAAGATGGCGACCGCAGGTTGGCCGAAGACGCCAATGCGAATCGGGCGGGCCGCCCCAATCCTTTAAGCGCCTTCTCGGCCGCCTGCCGGCTGGCATCATCCTCGAGTGCCTCGATCAACGCTGGAATTGCGTCTGGCCGCCGGAATGCACCTAACGCGCGGATGACGCCCGTCAGCGCCGGCCTTTGTGCAAGGCGCAACAGAAGTTCAAATACGCGTCGTTCCCGTACTGTCCCCAAAGCCTGCGCAGCGGCATTGATGACTGCATCATCACCCAGGCGCTCGACGGGATCGCTGGCGACACGCTCCGTGCTGAGGTAGTCTGTCAGAACCTCGTAAGCTCCGAGTCTTGCCAGCGCCTCGACGGCTCGACAGCGGGTTTGAAAGAGCCCGCTCGGCTCTCGTGCGAACAGCAGCGCTCGCAGAGGAGGGATTGCCTGCCCCCCGCAGGCAATGACCTCAACCACGCCAACGTCACCATCGTGGAGTGATTGCAGTTTATTCATCGCCCGCTCGACGTCCTGTGCCAAGTTCGCCGACATGACTGCTGCCTCTTGATTTTGTTCCCCACTTATTGATGGACCGATCTAGTCACCGGGTCACGCCGGTATCCTTCGACTGAAGGGCGCATTGCCCTCCGTAGAAATACGGCATGGACCTGCCAATCTCCTCGTCACCCGCTATGGTCAGGCCGCTTTATTGTTGTGCACGGCGACACATGCCCCCACAAAACTGCTCGCCCTGCACGCCATCGCGAACACTGTACGGGCCTTCCTTCTACCGATCGGCCCGCATTCCGTTGATCGTTTACCGTTGTCACGCACCTCGACAAACCAGCCATGGTCCGTAATGAAGGACAAGATAACTCGATATCCGTCGCCCTGGTGGCTGTGAACGATTTCCATGACCAGCATTCCTCGCTTCATCCGCCCTTAAACCCCAATCGATTACGACGGGATCAGAACTGTCACACGGCGCGGTCCTTGTTCCATACGAGCCGCAATGATGGCGGGTCGTCG
>JASHRR010000786.1 GCA_030037185.1 Xanthobacteraceae bacterium
CAGAACGGCGTCATAAATCGCCATCGCCTCGGCGAGACGGCCTTGTCGATGGAGCATCTTAGCCTGCTCCAGTTGCCGCGTCGCGTCTTGGCGAATATTCATCCGTTAAGCTTCGACCAGTGGCACTCGGAGGCAGAGAGTCGTTCTAAACTATCTGCGAAGCTCACCGATACCACAAAACGCGGGCGGATTTGGTATTGGATTTGCATTTCATGGCCGGGGGCGATGGTGCGACGTGTTGCCAGCATCCTATTGCGCCCGTCCGGTTAGCCCCACTTTGCCAAACGCCGTCAGGAAGACTGACTAGGGGCCGAGCACGGGACCCGAACATGGGCGGCGCGTTTTGTAGATATGGCTGAACGAAAGTTTTAATTTTTGCACAAAAATATTGACTTTGATTTATCGCGTTTTATCCTGTGCGAAAAATATGAACAAAAGTCGATGGTTGGAAATGACTGTCTACGGCTACGCTCGCGTTTCGAGGGACGGCCAAACCTTGGCGGCACAAGACGCGGCCTTGCACGCGGCCGGCTGCGCCAAGGTCTACAGCGAGAAGGTTTCGGGCGCTGCCACCGACCGCAAAGCTCTCGCCAAGGTGCTCGCGGTCTTGCAAGAGGGCGACACGCTGATAGTCACCCGCCTGGACAGGCTGGCACGATCGACGCGGGACTTGCTCAACACGCTCGACACCATTACCAAAAAGGGTGCCGGCTTTCGATCACTGGCAGACGCTTGGGCCGATACCACTACGCCGCATGGCCGCTTGATGCTGACGGTGCTAGGCGGGCTTGCCGAGTTCGAGCGCGAACTGATCCGTGCTCGCACTGGCGAGGGTCGTGCACGTGCCAGGGCCCGCGGCGTGCACATGGGGCGTCCTCCCAAGCTCACACCGCATCAACGGCAAGAAGCGCTCGCCCGCCGTGATGCCGGTGAGAGCCTGTCGGATATTGCCCGCACGTACGGCGTGGCCCACACGACGATAGCGCGGCTGTCAAGCTGACCCCAACAGAGAAAACAAATGACAGAACATATGGTGCGCGCTGCTAACCCCATGACGCTTAACGCGTGCGCCTCCACGACAAAGACGGAAGCCCTTGGCGTGCCAGGGGGCCGAGGCCAACGAAAGCCGCACTTACAAGCGCAGCCCCGAGAGACGGATCAACAGCACGGCGCTGTGGCGGTCTCGGTTTGACACCTGTCCCTTTGTAATTATTGACAGGTGTAGGCCAGTTGCCGGTGGTCGAGTCCAACGCTCGACCTTGCTTGGCGTGGCTCGGCGCCGTCGACTGAAGCGATCATGCTCCGGGCGCCGGCTGGGCTGCAAAATGAGGAGCGGGTATGGATCCGAGGCTGCTCGAGGCGATTGCAGCGTTCCAATCCGGACGCCTCGATCATGGCGAGGCGCTGCTTCGCGACATTATACGCCGTCGCCCCCAGGACGTGGACGCGCGGCGGCTGATCGGCTTCGTCTGCGCCCAGACCGGCCGTCACGCGGAGGCGCTCGAGAATTTTGATCTGACCCTTCGCCTCGTTCCCAGGCAGCCGCAGATTCATTACATTCGTGGCATGTCCTTGCTGGTTCTCAATCGATTCCGCGAGGCGCTAGAGAGCTTCGATAAGGCATTGGTGGTCGACGGCCCCCAGGCCGACACGTATGTCAATCGCGGCGTGGCGCTGCAGCGGCTGCAGCGCCATCAGGAGGCGATCGCAAGCTACGACCGGGCGATCGCGCTCGACCGCCGTTTCGTCCTCGCGCACACGAACAAGGCTGCGGCGCTCGACGAGCAGGGCAGGCTTGCCGAAGCGCTCGCGAGCTATGAGGATTCGCTCAAGGTTCTCGCGACCCCGGACGCGTGGGCCGGCCGCGGTACCGTGCTGCAGAAGATGCGCCGCTTCGAGGAGGCGCTCACGGCGTTGAAGCAAGCCTATGCGTTGGAGGCGTCGCGTCCCTATTTGCAGGGCCAGATATTGCATCTCAAGATGCATATCTGCGACTGGGAGAGTTTTGCGCAGGACTGCGAGCTCGTTCTCGAGAACGTCGACAAGGGGCTGCGGGCGGCGGTGCCCGGACACATCCTGGCGATTCCGTCGAGCGCGCAACAGCAGCAGCGCGCCGCCGAGATCTACGCGCACGACAAATATCCCGCACGGCCGGCCCTGCCGGCGACGGCGCGATCGCCGGACAAGCGCAAGATCGTCGTCGGATACTTCTCGTGCGATTTCCGCAACCATCCGATCGGCCAATTGACCGCCGGGCTGTTCGAGCATCACGATCGCGGCGCGTTCACGGTTGTCGGATTCGCGTACGGGCCGCAACACGATGATTACTATTCGCGTCGCATCGCGCGCTCCATGGATCGCTTCATCGACGTCTCGTCGATGTCGGACGCGGAGGCGGCGGCGATGTCTCGTTCGCTCGGGGTCGATATCGCGGTCGACGTCACCGGCCAGTCGGTCAACGCACGATTTGGGATTTTCGCCGATCGCGCGGCGCCGGTCCAGGTGACGTATCTCGGCTATCCGGGGACGTCCGGGTGCTCGTTCTTTGACTACGTCATCGCCGACGAGGTGGTCATCCCACGCGAGAATGTCCGCTTCTTCACGGAGCGGCCGATTTTCGTTCCGGTCAGCTATCAGGTCACTGATTCGGCGAGAGCCCCGGTCGCGGAACCGCAACCGCGGCCGGCATATGGCCTGCCGGAGAGGGGGTTTGTGTATAGTTGCTTCAACAACGGCTACAAACTGACCCCCGACGTATTCGCGATCTGGATGCGCCTGTTGCGGCGCGTCGAGGGCAGCGTGCTTTGGCTGCTGGCGAACAACTCGACTTTCGTCACGAATTTGCGCCGGCGAGCCCAAGAGAGCGGCGTGGCTCCCGAGCGGCTTGTCTTCGCCGAACGGGCTGGACTGCGAGAGTACCTCTCGCGTCAGCGATGTGCGGACCTTGCATTGGATACGTTCTACTATAACGGTCATACCACCACCTCGGACGCTTTGTGGGCCGGGTTGCCGGTCGTGACAATGAAAGGCGCGACGTTTGCCGCGCGAGTGGCCGCGAGCTTGCTTCAAGCTATCGGGCTTTCTGAGCTCATCACCCACACGGCGGAAGAATATGAGGAGCTTGCATTCCGCTTGGCGACGGAGAGAGAGCTGTTGGACTCGATCAAGCAACGACTGCTCCGCAACAGGGTGGCCAGTTCGTTATTCGATACCGCAGCCTTCGCCAGACATCTGGAAGCGGCATATCGAACGATGGTGCAGGATGTCCTCCCCGTCGGTGAACAGTGACAAAAGCGGGCTCGGTGCCGCCTATTCTCGTCTCAGTCCCGAGCGCGAAACTCACCCTAATTCGGCGGCACGGAAGGGATCAAATGTTCCTCAAGAAAGTCCCCGTGCAGGAACGCGAGCGCTGGCGTGTTCTTCAGGAACGCTCAGCTGGCAACGGTCAACCATATGCCATCGCCATGTCGGGCTGGGATTCGGCCTCGTCGCTCCATCAACTTGTGACCAAGGCCTTCATGCGGGCGCTAGCGAACGACAGCAAACTGCCGCAGGCAATCCGCGACATCGTTGGGATGTCTGGGCAAACCTACCGCTCATTCATCAACAATCTGATAGAGAGCTGCCCCGATGCCCGCTATCTCGAAATTGGCTCATGGCAGGGCTCGACTGCGGCGGCGGCACTTTACGGCAATGCTGCAAAATGCGTGTGCATCGATAACTGGTCGCAATTCGGCGGGCCGAAAGAGGCGTTCTTCGGCAATATTGCGGGCGTACGTTCGGATAAGGTCGACTTCAAATTCATCGAACAGGATTTTCGAAAAATCGAATATGGGTTGATTGGCCGCTTCAACATCTACATGTTTGACGGTCCACACGCCGAAGTTGACCACTACGACGGGATCATCTTGGCGCAGCCCGCGCTGGACAAATCCCACATCCTAATTGTGGATGATTGGAACTGGACGTCCGTCCGCAATGGGACCCTGCGAGCGCTCGTGGACGCCAAATGCTCAATCGACTCTTGGATCGAAGTTCGCACTACCTTTGATGATTCACATCCGCGTGTCGCTTTCCAGGATAGCCATTGGCACAACGGCTATTTCATCGCCGTATTGGAGAAGCCCAGCTGAACCAGTAAACCGCTCGAGGTGCGCGCAGCGGTGGCGCTATACGCCCCCGTTGCCGCCGCGCTCCCCGAGCAACATAGGGTTGGATGGGCCCAATGTGTCTTGAGGCCCGCTGGGAGCATTTCCCGATTGGTTGAACAACTTGAAATTGAAAGAGGTTGCGTTAGGAATATCAATGACTTGTGCTGCAGGAACGCCAACCGTCAGCTTTGGCCCTTGTTACTTGCGATAGGGAAGCTGGACCCCGTTGGGGTGGCCTGATCTCAGGAGGGACGAGTGCTGACGACGGCCCGCCTGCCTTGCCTCCGCATTTCCCTCACCGCGCCCGCTGCCCCTCAGGCCCGGGGAACCAGACGGGCCCCGGCTCCCAGCCCCGGGCATCCCAAAGGTGCCGCCAACCTACCAGCGGGCACCGCGAACGCCTGTCAGCGGCGCTCCTAGGAGTCCTGGCCACCTTTTGGGGATACAAGGGCCCTCCCCGCCCGGTTGGTCGCGACCGCCCGAGACCCTGACGGACCTGCCGGACCCCAGGCCTCTGCGGGTGCCAGATCGGTCCAACACCCAACGACGCCTAGACGGCCCCCGGCGTCGGCACGTCTGCCGGGGGTCTGCTGATCGGCTTCGAACTACAAGGTCAGTACAGGAAGTTGCGCTGGATGCGGAACAAAGCGCTGTAAACGTTCTGGTTATCGATGTTGTAGAGGCCGCTCGGCCGGCCGAGGGCGTTCGATTGGAACACCGTACCAAGCCCGCCCAAAACGGCCGTGCCGGCAAAAGCCGTATTCAGACGAATAAACGACAGATCGAAACCGATATCGATATCCGGCACCGGGTTCCACATGGTCCGGGTGCCCAACTGCCACCAACTCGAGTTGGGGTTGCAGTTTGACACCTGTCCTTTGTAATTATTGACAATTGAAGGCGGGTTCGTTTGCGTCGTCGGGAAGCCCGGGCTGTTCGTATTCGAGAACATCGAATTAGTGCCAGCACTGAACCCGACAGGCCCAAACCCCGCCGGGTAGGTGCAAACCTCAGCAATCGCCTGACTTCCCCAATCGGTTCCCAGCAGGCCGCCATAGACGGATGTCCTCCATTGCGGAGTCCACACGTGTTCATAGTAGGAGACAGCGCTCCAGTCATGCGTGAGAAAAACCGGGGTGTTGGTGTTAAAGATGCCATCGACCAGAAAACTGTATCCCACATTGTTGCCGGAACCA
>JASHRR010000007.1 GCA_030037185.1 Xanthobacteraceae bacterium
CGGATGCCTTGTCCTGGCTGTGAAAACCGGCGCGCACCGCCACGCCCTTCTCCGATAGTTGCGTAACCACATGCTGGCCGACCTTACCGCCGGCTGCCGTAATCAGGATTTTGGGCGTCTCGTTCGTCATGATCGTATCCTCTTGCGTATCGTCGAATATTGCTGTCTTAAGCCCGGCTCGCGCTAATGGCTGGCGGCCGGCACCGACTTGCGGAGCACGTAAGGCATCGAGTTCGAGTTGCCAGCGATCTTTGCGGTCTCGGCCATGACCGCCACGACCTTTGGGTTCTCGCGCGCTGCCGTGACCGCCTCGCGGCTCTCCCACTGCCCGTAATTGACGATCTGAGTGCCATCGAGGCTCAGGTGGAAGTTGAAGGACAGGAAGCCGGGAACATGCCGAACGGTCTCCTCCGCCGAATGCACGAGATAGTTCAGCACCTCTTCCGCGCGCCCGGGCACAACCGTGTAGGTGTTGATCGTCGTGATGTGGCCGGCGCCCGGGTCGAGCGTTGTGAGGGCGACCTTCGCGGTCGTGATGTCCTCGGCGGAGTGCTTCGGGTCGCTCGCGGCGATCGAAAGGTGATGGATCATGGTGTCCTCCTACTCAGTGAACTCAACAATGCGTTCGTGCTGGGATATGGACGCAGGGGACCACTTCAATAAGATCGACTGATCCGTATGCACCATCTTGGATTGCCGAACGATGGCTACTTTCATGTCAGTTCCGGGCTTCTCTGAAACGACTGCTCTTGTGGCGGTGCTAGAAGAAAAAAGCTTTAGGAAAGCAGCTCGGAAGCTCGGACTATCACCGGCCAGAGTCAGTGAGCTGGTACGCAACCTAGAGACCGGGGTCGGGGTGCGTCTGGTCGAGCGTACCTCGCGTTCGGTCGCTGCAAGCCCCGCAGGGCAGAGACTGGTAGAGCGGCTCCGCCCAGCGCTCGACGACTATCGAGCGGCACTTGAATCGCTCAACGAATTTCGTTCGAAACCTGCTGGCTTACTCCGCTTGACGGTTGCGCCGCCGGCCGCGGACTTCGTCCTGGCCCCGGTAATCGCCCGTTTTCTGTCGCTGTATCCCCAAATCAGCATCGACGTTTCGGTCGACCGCGGTATAGTGGATATTGTTACCGGGCATTTCGATGCCGGCGTCCGGCCTGGGGAGCGACTCGCGCGGGACATGATTGCCGTGCGCATCAGCGATGAAATGCCGTTTGTGGTGGTCGCGTCGCCCACATATCTCCGCCAACACGGTACCCCTACGACTCCGCAGGAATTGACCGAACACGTTTGCATTCGTTTGCGCTTACCCAGTGGCGCGTTGGCGCCGTGGCGCTTTGGAAAGAAGCGCCGAACTTTTGAGGTTCAGGTCGACGGGCAGTTGACGGCCAACGAGCTCCCGATCGCCATCACGGCCGCGATTGATGGAGCGGGTCTAATCCAGATTCCGCATGCGTACGTTGCCCTGGACCTTGTCGCCGGGCGTCTGGTCACGGTGCTCGAAGACTGGGCCCGGCCGCCGGTGGATGGCTTCTTTCTCTACTACCCAAGTCGTCGGCAGATGCGTCCGCCGTTGAAGGCGCTCGTAGATTTTCTACGCGAAGCATATCGTCGCCCACCAGCGGCAATGCTCTCCGGGGGAATTCCCAAACCGCAAATATCTCCGTAAGGCCGCAATCAAAGAGACGCTGTTCTTCCGTAGCGATTTGCTGCAGTGCACGAGTCTCCAAGTGCCTTGGCCCCAAGGCTGACGACTTGTGCGTTGCATGGCAGCTATCTGGGGTACACCGGCCATCAAGCCCGGATGGAACCAAGAAAAAATAGGGGGTTGGGTACTACCCCCGGCGGGGGCGGTGCGGCACTTGCAACCATGCGCCAGTGTCATAGGTCCGAAAGGATCGAAAGTCGACACGTGTAGAGGGATCAACCGCCACTGGCTTTCAATCCATAATTGTATCAAACTCGGGCGGGAGGGCCGCAAACATTTGACACGGGACTGTTTTCAACAAAACCGCAGCTTAACGCCAACAAAACTTGGCGATTCGCGGTCTACTTAAGCTGCGGAAGCACGTCCTTGCGCACCTTCGGACGCGCACTAGCGGATCGACCAGTTCGGCGATGTCGTACCGTATGGTCGTCCCCAGCACAATCGCCGCTTCGTTCGGCCCAAGTTTATAGTCGCGCTGAATCCGGTTCACAAGTTGCGTGGTGGCGGTCTGCATCGCCTCTGGCAGCGAATTGGCGATCCCCATTGACATCAGATATCGTCGTTTTCCGCCGGCGGTCTCTGCGTCGCCCTGCCCTTGCTGAGATCCACCGTGAATTCGACCTGCATCGACGTTTCGAGTGCCGCGCGAGTCAATTCCCTATCACCCTATGCAGCGTGCTTGTCGCCGACGAACCAGCAGCGCCCCCCGGTGCGTAAACCGGCAGATAAAGGGTGGTCCCCTCGCACATCTGGTTGTAATCCATGTTGCCACCTTAGGATCCTAGAAATCCTGTGTGCATTGCCTGGTGTCGCGGTGGCGCGACTGCGATGCAACCCAGCATCGGCTGCAATTTGACGATGTAATTCTTGAGGTGCTCGGTCGGATTCTTCAAGCGCGCAACGCCTTTTTCCTGATCGATCATGCACTCGCTATCGAATTTTTCGCGTATTTCGTGTTGAGGACATAGCCCGATTGCAGCGCGGGTCGACGGTCCTTTTCCGCGGGGGCGAAGGTAAGTTTGATATTATTTCAAAATAGAACGCGAAAATCACTACGCTCCTCCTCTGTCCCGGGATGTGCTTGCAAATCATGGCGTTTACGTCTATGCTGTCCTCAATTCCGGAGAGTTAGAGAAAACTTATATGGAAAACCAAGTAGAAAATATTTCTACCTCTGTTTTTGCCTATTTTCGCACCTCCAGTGCGGCTAACGTGAAGGGGGACTACAACCCCAATGCCGACAGCGACACGCGCCAGCGAGCTGCTATCGAGGCCTATGCGGCATCCTGCGGCATGACCGTCGCGGCCGAGTTTTACGACGCGGCAGTATCCGGGGCAGACCCGGTCCTTGAGCGTGAGGGTTTCAGGGACATGCTCGACAAATGTACCGAGATGGGCGTGAAGGTCATCCTGGTGGAGAACGCCTCCAGATTTGCCCGTGACGTGGTTGTCCAGGAGACTGGGCTGCGGATGCTCCGGGGATGTGGCGTATCGGTCATTCCCGTAGATGCGCCCGACTATTTCCAGGACGACCCGAATAATCCCACCCAGACACTCATCCGCCAAATCCTGGGAGCCGTCGCCCAGTTCGACAAACAGAGCACGGTGGTGAAGCTGCGCGGTGCCATGAAGCGCAGGAGACCGGTCTCAGGTAAGCGTACGCTGAAGGGTGAGGGCAAGTGCGAGGGGCGTCACAACCTCGCTGTGCTGGCTCCTGACGCGGTCGTGCGGGCATGTGAGTTGAAACGTCAAGGACTGTCACT
>JASHRR010000787.1 GCA_030037185.1 Xanthobacteraceae bacterium
AATGTTTGCACGCACGCCTTTGCCCGCCTGTCGGAAGGCTTTTTGGAAGGCGACTGCATCGAATGCCCGATTCACCAGGCCGTGTTCAACGTGAAGACCGGGGAAGTGGTGGCCCCCCCGGCCTATACGGCGGTGAAAACATATCCATGCCGGATCGAAGGTGACGATGTGCTCGTTGACATTTGAGCCGGCAGTCCTGCGCGACCAACACCCGATCAATTTTGCCCCGATCGCGTCCGCGGTGAGTTCCGCCGGCAAGGGTCTCGGCTGGCACTACAGCGGTTACGCAGGAGTTTTCGCGAAGCCCGACACGCTTTGGAACGGCGGCGACTCCCATCGCACGGTCGTGCAAAACTCATGACCGCAGCTTTCGCACGCCCACCAATGCCGAATTTCGTTCGGGCTCACGTGCTGCGATTTCGCCGCGGCAATGATCAGGTCTTGGCATTGCGGACACAACAATGGCGCATCGTCGGAGGGCGCTATCGAAAATGCTGGCGCTGTCCCGTGGTATTTCATGCGACCGCCCTTCCCTGTCGCCCCGCCGTACCGCAAGCACCCCGCCGCCGCGAGAGAACCTGCCGTGCATGTTGGGCGCCAGCGTGGCGCAACGAAGAAAGTTGGATGAAATATGACGCGTGCGCGTCATTGCAATACATGTTGTCATCGCGACGACGCAAAGCATAGCTTGTTGTCCGCATTGCGCCGCAAAGCTGCGCCAGGGCCGCCTTTAAATCCACGCCCGCCGAGCCGGGCGGGCGAAACGACCGGGCCCGCAATGTTGCACGCTCTGACGAGCAGGTGAGTCAGCGCGGGGGCGCTGACGCGGATAGCCCGGCACACCCGTGCAGACGTCGTCCGCTCAGATCTGCAGGCGCCATTGCGACCACAGGTTACGGGTGGGGCGCCTCTTTCACTGCGGCTGCGCACAGCGCGATCGCTGGATTGGGGACGAATTGACGGGGGGCCGTTTTACTGTAACGATTATCCGGGGGCTTGTCGGGGAGCGGAAGCCGGTGTGGGCGTCACCAACTTGCGGTTGCGCAATTCAGGCGTTGCCGTCGATAGGGCTGCTCGCGAGGGGACGGCCGGTCTTTGAATTGCTCCTGAGACAACATCGCTCGGAACGCGGCCGGCCTGGGCGCTGCGTGTTTGCGCGCGCGATTTCGGCGGTTGGCACTGCGTAACGGTGCAACAAATCAAAACGTTAGAGGAAACCCCATGGTGACCAGACCGACGGTCGAACAGGTGCGCGCGAAGACCTCGGAGGCCGCCAATGTGATCGAGGAGCTGCGCCGCCGCTACGATCTGCTCACCCATTCGCAGAAGCGCATTGCCGAGTATATCGTCGACCAGGCCCAGGCGGTGGCGTTTGCGACTGTCGACCAGATGGCCGCGCAGCTCGGCGTAAATCCTTCGACGATCGTTCGCTTCTGCTATCGCCTCGGCCTCAACGGATTTCCAGATTTGCAAGAGCGGATGCGCCAGGTCGTTCGCGGCCAATTGTCGCGCGCCGACGAACAGGTCGAGACAGGCGCCACCGGCGCCCACCTCCAAGGCACCACCTTCGGGGAGTCTCTCGCCCATGATCTGCGCAATCTGCAGCGCACGATCATGGGCCTCACCGCCGACGACCTCAACCGCGCGGTCGATCAGCTGGTCGCGGCGCGTCGTGTCTGTGTGGTTGCCGGGTTTTCGGCGTTTTCGCTGTCGCATTATTTCGGCATGGTGCTCAGCCGTCTTCGTCCCGATGTCCACATCCTGGCGGCCGACGAGGGCGTCTCCAAGGTCCGGCTTGCCGAAAACAATGCGCTGGACTGCCTCGTCGCGTTCACCTTTCCGCGCTATGCCCAGTTCACGCTCCGTTGTGCGGTTTGGGCACGCCAACAGAAGTCGACAATCATCGCGGTTACCGATACCCCGATTTCGGCGGTCGGCCAGATCGCCGATACCGTATTGGTGGCGGCGCCGACCGGAACCGGGATGCAAAATTCCATGGTGGCCCCGATGGCTGTCGCTAATGCGCTCCTCAACGGGGTCATCGCTTCCAAAGGAACGGCAGCGCTCGAGCGCTACAACAGCAGCGACGCGTTGTTCGAAAGTTTGAACTCGTTCGTGCTCAAGCTCGACCAGGCTGATTGATGTTCCCTCTTCCCGGCGCGCGACTCCTCGCCGGCCGTAACCTCGTCACGGCGGGGGCTTGGCCAACCTCGAACTCGGCGACAGCCGGCTTCGGCTGGAGGAGGGGAGAAGGCGCCGGGAGGGTCGCGAGGGGCTCGCTCAGGAGGACTCCATGACTGACGCTACGAGCGCCGCAAGGGCGGTGGGAATGGGAATCGCCGGCGGCGCAGCCGTGACGGCGCTGATCGATCTGCTGATTGCCAAGGGCGTGATCGACCGCGAGGAAGCACGCGGCGTGCTCGAGAGCGCCATGTATCGCGCCGCGATGTATACCGGCACGCTGGAGGGCCATGAAGCAACCAAGATTATCGGAAAGTGGCTGGAATCGGAGGCGGCAGCCGGCTCGGAGTAGCTCCAACGTTTTAGCGGATTTCGGTTTTGCTAAATCGCTTGGCCGGGCGCAATAATCCCAAGGGGTTGATTTGCTTTCACACGTGAGCATCAATCCGCTCTAACATCCGGAGGCGTTTCTTCAGCATGCGTCATTTCTGCCGCCTTGGTGCCGTTCGCGTAAGCCTTGCCGCCGCGGCTAATTTTGCAACTGTAGTCGCTCTCCCACCGCCGGCGGCCCAGGCGCGCATTTTTGCCCAGTGGGTCGAGCTCGGGCCGGACGGCGCCTCGAGCGTTCGCGCCATCACCGACGAGCTCTGCCCGCAGGTGATCTTCGACGGGACCCCGGCTGCAATGACCGTTCGCGCCGAACCCGGACAGAAAATCCAGAACATCAAGCCGGCGGCATTTCCGGTGCGCAGCTGCGAGGTAACCGTGCCGCAAAGCGCGGTGGCAGCAACTCTCGACGGCCGCGTGCTGCCGCTCGCACGGCCAAACCCCCAGCGCATTCTGGTGTTCGGCGATACCGGCTGCCGGCTTGACCGGAGTGCGCTGCAGGACTGCGACGATCCGGCGGCGTGGCCATTTCCAAGAATTGCTGCCGCAGCAGCGACGGCGAGGCCGGATCTCGTCATCCATGTGGGTGATTACCATTATCGCGAAGCACCGTGTCCGGCGGAGCGCAGTGGGTGCGCCCGCAGCCCCTGGGGATACGGCTTTGACGCCTGGTATGCCGACTTCTTTGAACCGGCAGCGCCGCTGCTTGCTGCAGCGCCATGGATCATGGTGCGCGGCAATCACGAGGACTGTTCACGGGCCGGCGAGGGCTGGATCCGATTCCTGGATCGGCTCCCGGTCCCTGCGGCGTGCCGGGACTTGACCGGCATCTTTGTGGCACGGCTTGGCGATTTGGGGTTCGTGGTTGCGGATGGCGCGCGCGCGGAAGACCCGAAGGGCGATCTCGGCGCGCTCGCCAGTCTGTTGCGCGGCCAACTCGCCGAGGTAGCAGCAAAGGTGCCGGCGGAGGCCTGGTTCGTAAGCCACCGGCCACTCAATTCCATGCGCGGGGCGCCGGGTGGGCTCGCCAACGAAGTCGACAACACAGTGCAGGAATTAGCGTTCGCACCCGTCATGCCGCCCGGCGTGCGGATGACGGTCGCCGGCCACATTCATTTCTTTCAGGCCGTCGATTTCGGCGGCAGCCGCCCGCCCCAGCTGGTGGTCGGTACTGGTGGCGACAATCTCGTCAAAGTGCCGCCGCTCAGTGTGATCGGGTCCGACATCAATGGCCGCAGGGTCACCAATTCAGTGACCTATTCGGGGTTCGCCTACATGGTGTGGGACCGCACCGGAAGTTCCTGGATCGGTACGCTATTCGACGTGGCTGGGAAAGCGCTCAGTCATTGTCGGCTGCTCGAGCGGTCTCTCAGCTGTGGACCGTGAGGAGGCGCGTGGCGGCAACCCAAAAAGAGCCCGGACTGAGCGCCGCGCAATCTGCGGCCGAGCCGATCGATTGCGGAACGCGGTGTCGCCCGCGTTGATCGTCGGGCCTGCCCGACGGGTCGGCCCTGGGCCGGCCGATATGCGCTGCGGGCAGACCACGGGCGAGCCGGGCGTCGGGACCGGCGAGACGCCGCCGTAAGCCGCCAAGGGCGGGCGGGTCCGACTGCACCGAAAAGGTGCAAGGGGAGCAGCATCCGCCATCCCGGCTCGCGGGGGACGGCTGGGGCGAGGCTGGCGGCGAGGCCGCATAGGCGGGTCGCCATGTCAAAAATACCGCCGGGGGATGTGAGATGCCCACGGTTGCGGCCTCCGTGCCGTCCTCGTAGGCGCCGCCATCTGCTGGGCCGCTGCGCGACAGCGCCCAGCGGCTGCAAGGCCCGTTAGGGTTGCCGCGCCGGATTCTCGATCGGGCACTTGAACGCGCAAGCGGCTGCAAGCATAAGCACCGCGGGGGCGTTCAACCTGCAGTCTCGTTTACCCACGCGGCATCGGCCATGTACCTCCTCGGAATTCACAACTCTGCCCACGACGCAGCAGCCTGCCTGTTTCACGATTATCAGCTGTTGGCCGCAGTTTCGCTGGAGAGGCTGACACGCAAGAAGGGTGCGGGCGTTTGCGCCGAACAGGAACTGCCGATACCCGCCCTGGACGAATGCCTGGATGTCGCGGGCATCAGGCGCGCTGATGTCGACGTGATCTGCTCGACGCGCGATCACTGGGAATATCAGTCCTATGCCTTGCGAGGACGGCTCCGGCTGAAGCAGAAGGCCTTTCGTCTGCTGCGTCAGAAACGTCTGCCCCGGATGACTTATATGATGCAAAAATTGGGCGTGAGCGACGCGCGCGACATCTTCGATGCGGCCTCGTTTCGGGCTCGTTACGGCTTCGACAAAGCCGATATCTATTTCGCCAATCATCATTTCGCGCACGGCATCGCGGCCTACTTTTATTCGCCGTTTGACGATAGCCTGATCTATACGGCCGACGCTTGCGGCGACAACGTCGCCTACAGCGCGCGGACCGCGAGGCAGAGCGCGTTCAGGGTGTTGTTTGGCGGCGATGCGAAGCTGCACGCCCCGTTTCCGGCCCACAGCTTGGGGAATCTCTACGGTTTTTTCACCCAGGCGCTGGGTTTCCTGATGGATCGCCACGAGGGCAAGCTGACCGGACTCTCAGCGCTCGGCGAGGCAAGAGCGGCCAAGGACATCAAACGGCACTTTCGGGTTGAAGAAAATGGCGAGATCAGCGCCGATTTTGCGAGCCACGACGCCATGCGGGATTTCGCGTTCGATGTGGCCAGCCGATTGTCACGCGAGGATGCTGCTGCTTCCGTTCAGTCGGTACTTGAAGAACTGATATGCGAGGCGGTCGAAAAGCTGCTGCGTCTGGCGGAAACACGCTCGCTCGCGGTAGCCGGAGGCGTATTTGCGAATGTGCGCCTCAATCGCGCTCTGATCGAGACGACCAGCGCCGAACGGATTTTTATTTTTCCCGCGATGGGCGACGAAGGGCTGCCGGTGGGCGCCTGCCTCGCCTACCTGCACCAGCGTGACGGCGCTGCGGCCTGGCAGCGCCAGCGCCATCTGCTCGAGGATGTCTATCTCGGTCGAAGCTATCACGACAAGTTCGCGGGCTTTGCCGCCATTCACCCGAGCATCGTGTGCGATGGCAACGAGACCATCAGCAAGGCCGTGGAGGCACTGGTCGCCGGCCAGCTTGTCGCCCTCTACACCGGCCGCATGGAATACGGACCGCGGGCGCTCGGGAATCGATCGATTCTGGCGTCGCCGGTTGCACGCGAGATGAATGACAGGATCAACAAGCGCCTCGATCGCTCCGAATTCATGCCGTTCGCGCCTGCTGTCCTGGAGAAACATGCCGCGGACGTGTTTGACCTTCACGAAGGAAATTCCTACGCGGCGCGGTTCATGACTATCACCTGCGCGGTCCAGCCCTCGTGGCGCGAACGCATCGCTGCCGTCGTGCATGTCGACGGCTCGGCACGGCCGCAGATCGTCCGCGAGGGCGACAATCCGCTGTATTTTCGCGTACTGAGCCGGTTCCATGAACGAACCGGCCTGCCCGTCCTGGTGAACACCAGCTTCAATGTGCATGAAGAACCGATCATCGATGCGCCTGATCAGGCTCTTCGCGCTTTGGTGGACGGCAGGGTCGACTATGTCCTTACCGACGACGGGCTGTACTCGAGGCGCCGCAGCGTGATGACCTAGGCAGAAGCTAATCTGGCAAGAACAGGCGATCAAGTTCGGCATCGAGGGCGTCGTCGTCCAGGTCATCGTCGTCCTTTGGATGCCTGAGGTATATATCCGACGCTGCCGGCTTGCGCTCAATCAATCGGCCGGCCCGCCAGCATTCGCGGGCAGCAACCCGTATGCTTTCGGCTTCTTCCAACAGCCCCGCCCGCCGCAACTGACGGCGGATGCGATTGAGGGCGTGCCCGAAACGGGTTAGCCGCTCACCGGTTTGCGCAAGAGTGCACTCAGCCATGACGTATTTTCCCCGATCCAGCCAGTTCTGGATTATTGCCATTTCAAAAATGGCGCATGCGAGGCGGATCGGGGTCAATCGCGCCAGCCAACCTGAATGGCGGGGAAAGGATTGCGGCAGCGACCAAGCCGTTAGGGCCGGGGGGCACCCACATGACCCAATCGGTAAAGCGTTAGTGCCACGATAGCAGAGGAACGCCAGCGTTGGAGGGGGGCTGATCGTCACGAAAACGGAAGCGCTGCGCGGGCCCGACCTGCGGCTCAAGTCGCAGGTGCGGCACCATGCAGATCAGCACACTCGTCTCACCATGGTCCGGCGTCGGGGTTGGCGCGATTATTGCTTCGCGCCAGGTGTAAGCAGCGTCTGCCACAGGCGCCACCAGGAACCGCCGCAGCCTGAGCGCGGCCGGATGCGTACGTTCCGGTTACAGAAGTAGCGGCCAACACATGCGAGGACCAACAGTGCGCATCATCATGTATGCAGCGTTGATTGCTGCCCTATCGAGCCTGCCGCATACCGCATCGGCTTTCGATAACGGTCAATACAAAGATGTCCCCGACAATGTCCGTTCGTGGTTCAAGAGCGTCCGCAGCCCGCACGGCGTTCCTTGCTGCGATATGGCCGACGGCCATCGCACCGACTACGACATGCGGCCCGACGGCTATTGGGTACCGATCGCCGGCGAGATGAGACACGTGCCGCCTGAAGCGATCGTCTACAATGCCGGTAATCCGGTCGGCGAGGCGGTGGTCTGGTACGTGCGCCAAGGCGCCAACACCTATTACATCCGTTGCTTCGTGCCGGGCGGCGGCGTGTGATTGCGAGTGCCGGAGCGAGGATGATCGCGCGGGGAAAGCCCAGCGGCTAGGCGCCGGCGTCTCGCCCGCACATTCACGCCGGCGACGAGGCACTTTCCTCACCGGAAAGACCTCGCGCAGGACCGGCAGCTTTGGAGCGCAAGCGCGAGACGCTCCGAGCGACGGGCCATTGGAGCCGGATCATCAGTCGCAGGGCCGGCATGCCGGTTCCCTCGCTTGTCGCAGACGTCCCCACCCTGGTATGCATCCACCTTAAGGACTGATGCACGAGGGTGGAAATGACAAGCGAAGTGGCTGACGTGATCGTGGTGGGCGCCGGCAACGCGGCTTTCTGCGCCGCCTTGGCGGCGCGCGAGCAGGGCGCGTCCGTGCTGATGCTGGAGGCGGCACCAGAGGAGGAGTCCGGCGGCAATAGCCGGTTCACGGCAGGCTCGATCCGCGTCGTCTACAACGGCATCGACGACATCAAGGCGCTCGTGCCCGATCTCACCGATCAGGAAAGCGCCACTACCGATTTCGGTACCTACACGCAGGACCAGTTCTTCGACGACATGGCGCGGGTCACCCAGGATCGCGCCGATCCCGACCTTGTCGAGGTTCTGGTGACGCGCTCGTTCGATACGCTGAAATGGATGACCGCGAAGGGCATCCGCCTGATCCCGATCTACGGGCGGCAGGCGTTCAAGATCGACGGCAGGTTCAAGTTCTGGGGCGGCCTGACGGTGGAGGCGGTCGGCGGCGGCCCGGGCCTCGTCAAGATGCTGACCGACGCCGCGCTCAGGAACGGCATCAGGATTCGCTACGATTCCCGTGCGGTCGAACTCATCTATGAGCACGGCCGCGTCAACGGCGTGCGCATCCGAAAGGATGATGGCCTGCACGAGCTGCGCGCAAGGTCCGTGATCCTCGCCTGCGGTGGCTTCGAGGCGAACGCGGAAATGCGCACGCGCTATCTCGGCAGCGGCTGGGACCTCGCGAAGGTGCGCGGCAGCCGCTGGAACGCCGGCGACGGCATCCGCATGGCGCTTGAGATCGGCGCCAGCCCCGCCGGCAACTGGTCGGGCTGCCATGCCGTACAGTGGGAACGCAATGCCCCGGAGTTCGGCGACCTTGCGGTCGGTGACCAGTTCCAGAAGCATTCCTATCCGTTCTCCATCATGGTCAACGCCGACGGCAGGCGCTTCATCGACGAAGGTGCTGACTTTCGCAACTACACTTACGCCAAATATGGCCGCGTCGTGCTGGAGCAGCCCGGCCAGTTCGCCTGGCAGATTTTCGATCAAAAGGTGAAACACCTGCAGCGCGACGAATACCGCATCAAGCAGATCACCAAGGCGGTCGGCAACACCATCGAGGAGCTGGCCGGCAAGCTCGATGGCGTCAACGCCGCCGAGTTCATCAAGACCGCGGCGCAGTGGAACCAGGCGGTACGCACCGACATACCGTTCAATCCCAATATCAAGGACGGGCGATGCACCGAGCGCCTCGCCATCAACAAGAGCAATTGGGCAAACACGCTCGACGCGCCGCCCTACGAGGCCTACGCGGTAACCTGCGGCGTCACCTTCACGTTCGGGGGCCTGCGCATTACCACCGACGGTGAAGTCGTCAACACCGACTATCGGCCGATCCGTGGGCTTTATGCGGCGGGCGAACTGGTCGGCGGGCTGTTCTATTTCAACTATCCGGGCGGAACGGGCCTGATGGCCGGCTCGGTGTTCGGCCGTATCGCCGGCAATAGGGCGGGCAAGTCTGCGTGAGGCTGACTGGCAGCTGACCGCCCGTGTCGTTTACGAGGCCCAGCTGTCGCCTGCACAACAGCGGAGATGGGCTCGACGAGCGACAAGGACCGGAAAACAGGCAGACGCTGGGACGCCGGGGGTGTCATGAGATCGCCGCGAAATCTTCGTGCGACGTCGGGCTGGGCTGGAGGCGTCCCATCAGTCCCCGAGGGTGGCTCGCCATAGACCTGCCAGTGCGTGCAGTCCAGCGGCGAGCCGGTCGAGTGAAACAAGCGGCGACGGTGAATTGAACAAGTCCCCAATCCACGGGCCTTTCTAACACAAGCGGAGAGTCGCGGCAGGGCGGAATAATAGATTTGTAATCACGCGGTGGCTGAATCTGATGATTGCATTGAAAATGCCGTTCACTCCCAGAGCGTCCTTTATGAAAGCAGGTCGCTTGCGGCTAGCGAGGGCGTAACACGCTCGCCAAAGAGGGCGTACGCGCTGCTGCCATCCGGCAGGTCGACGTCTGCGCGATAGAGCATGGCTATCACGGATGGGCCATCAAGCCGAGGAGGCCGAGAGCAAGGTTCGTCGGCATCGCCGCGGACGAGCCGGGAGTAAAAGGCTTCGACGGTCTCGTCCGGCCGGCGCACGAACCGGGAAAAGGTTTGCCCACGAATGAATACGCGCTGGCATCGAGCCGCCGCGTGCAGGAGCGCGAGGTGGAACATCGAGGTGCGCACGCCACTCGCGAAGTACATCATCAGCTCCGGGCAGATCTTGGTGATCGCCGCGTTTGAGTTCTCCACGTTGTTAAATTGGAACTGGCCCTTCGCATGCACGTCGAGCCAGTGGACGACATTCTCACGCAGGTCGAACACAAGAGGGAGAAAGACACCATTCTCGCCGTGCAGCGCAAACTTCAACTCGACGGTGCGCGGGTCGAAATGCTTCCCGGTCAGGTCATCGCGCAGCATCAGCCCTGCAAAGCCTCGCTCGAGAAGGCTGAATGGCATGCCGGCATAGTTGTTCACGACCATAACGGCGTAGCGGACACCGGCAGCGAGCGCTTGATCACGATCGAGGTCGACGAACTCGCTCGCACCATCCGGCCAGGGCCCGGCGCGCAGATCTCCCGCACTCTGAGCGATTAATGCGCCATTCGAGCCCCTTGCCTGCAGCTGGTAGTACGAGCACACCCCAACATACCGCCACGATTCATCATAGAGCCCGATCGATAAGTCGAGATCTGTCGTGGATCCATTTTCGGGCTGGCACCAGTGGAGGAACAGGCGAACCAGTTTCCCCGCCGGAACCTGTAGGCGAGAGCCACGCGGCAACGAAACCGCCGACCGGCTCGCCGTTCTCTCGTTGAACGGCACAATAATCGTCCGAAGCCCTTCGTCGATCAGGCAATCAACAAATGCAGGCTTGGCCGAGAAGCGACGCAGAAGCTCCGCCTCGATTGCCTGAACGACCGCCTCTATCGTTTGGCGGGGAAGGGCGGGACGTTGATCGTAGCTCGACACCCCCTTCGCGACACGACCCTTCGGCCAGTAGACGCGCAGGCGCGCCTTCTCGGCACGCGCGCGAAGATGGCTGGTCAACGTGACAAGCACTGGCGTCGGCATAAGAGGCATCTTGCTCGTGAAGGTGGCAATCACCCGCCCCCGGGCCGTCGTGGTGCCCGACACGCGGAGCGCGTAATCGAGGCGGCGTGCCAACTCGCCGGGCCGCTCCGCGAGAACCGAAAGCATTGTGTCGGTGTCCTTTTGCCGGATCGCCTGTTCGAACCTCGCGGACCAACTCTGAAAAGGGGGGGCCGGCGTTCCGTCCGGAGCCTTCTTGCGCACGATTTGTAACGCGCGCGCCACGTTCGGAAACCTTGCTGCGTACTCGTGAGGATGGAGGAATTCGCCGACCCAAACCCAATAGGACCGGTGGCGCAGCATGTCCTCAACGAGGCGATCGGGATCCAGTCCTTCCAGCACACCGAGCAATGCACGGCGAAGGGGGCGCGACAGTTTGGCGGTTTTGAAGCGCGAAACGCGTAAGGGAATCGTGGTCGTCTTGCGACGGGGCTGCGGCGGGGCTGCGTCAAATAGCTCGGCGATGCGTCCCCAGAATCCGCTCCGAGCCTCAAGCTGCCCGACGGTCTTAAACACCGTTTCGCGAAGAAGGGAGCCGTCGGTTCCAGAAAGGACCGCGATGAACCGGAGCACATCAGTGGCGGTCGTCATGAAGCGCCTTGCGTGGGGAAGAACGTCGGAGGGGTCGCAGGCCTTGAAGAGCGTGCCAAAGACGATCGCTACGTTTTGGCGTACCGGGATCGTCTGCGGCAACCAAGAGAGAACCTGTACTTTGTATTCCTCGAGGATGCTTACGAGCCCATCCCGATCAGCGGGCGACAGCGCCTGCTTGCGCTCGCCCAGGCTCACGAAGAAGGCCCTGGCTTCGTCGAGCTCATTCTCGCCGAGATCGATAAGCCTGAAAACGACGTTCTCCGACGGGACGCCTGCTGCCGGGTCCGGGCGAAAAAATGGGGAGGCGTAATCGACACGGTGCTCGCATACGGGACATGCGCTGTAGTTCGAGCCATCGAAACACTGATCGCAGACCACGTGACGGCAAGGGTCCAGCACGTGGGTCGTACTCTTCCTCCTGCAAAAGAGGCATGGCTGCCCTTCTGCTTGCAGGAAGTGAACAAGAACCTTCTTCCACCACAGTTCGAGGGTGTCGCTCGGAACTCCGTCTGGAAAACGGCGGAACAGAGGCTTGTGCTTGCGGTCACCGCCGACCTGCGCCAGCAGAGTGGAGAGTGCCCATGCTCGAAAGGCCACGAGTTCGTCGAGCGATGACACTGCGAGGCGTGCGCGGAGTCGGGACGACAAGACATACCCGACGCCGGCAAGCTCGAGCTCGACAGCCCGCACATGCTCCTCCGACAACGGTTTGCCCTTCGACGAGACGAAGGCAACGCCTCGCCGCGTGAGGAGCAGATCGCGGACGGTGGGGCCCTTCTCGCTACTCATCGCCAGCCACAAAAGGAAAATGGGAGGAAATCGCCCAGGCTGTTTTCGAATGAGAAGGAAGCCTGGGCTCAGCCTCCCGAGGTTGAATTTACCACGATCGACCATGCGTGCCAAACGCAACGCGCTCGTTCCCTGCGCTCAGCAAAGCGTTGAGAGCGATAGTGCTCACGCGCAGCCGATGCCGTTGCCGACCCCTTGCATTTGCTTTGACGGCCGGAAATGGGGACGGGCAGGAACCGCACTGGCCGAAGTCGCGCGGACCACCCCAATTCATGTTGCGCAGATCGAGACTGCCCGGCTCCGTGATGTTCGTGACGACGCATCTTGCGGCCCGCCCGGTGCAACAAGCTGTTGCCGAACGGCTAACGCGATCGATTGGTCGGCGCCATGCCCGTGCGGCCGGGGCTGGCGACGTCAGATCCCTCGATGCGATTGCTTTAAAGCCTCATTTATCAAAACTATCAAAACCAACAAAAGGGCAATAATAACAGAAACCCATGGCGGCGCGCTCCAAAAGATCGAAAATAGAGAGATACCGAGAAGACCGGCCCCGATGACAAATACGGAAACCCAAAATACGTTACGTAACGTTCGTCTTAATGCATGCTGATCTTGCTCCGGCGTCCAATTGTTACGCATACCCGCACTACCCATCGCCGCTCTTGCCATCCTTGACCGGCCGCCACGATGTGCCGCAATCACAGTTCGATTAGGGAGCGCCCGGTCGCATATCTTCAAACAAGCGAAGTGAGGACAAAGCCACCGAGAAGCATGTCATCGTGATTGTGCGCAAAGACTGGACCGACAGTGCGCCGGCGACTAAACCAAGCAATCCGACGGTGGCGTAATTCATGACACTCTCCCTGGCCGCCGCGCCTGCCGCCGTCCCCCCCGGCGAGCGCGGCCTGGCGGTGGGCTTGGCCTGCTTGCGCGAGGCGGGGTTGCTGGCGGCCGACACGGCTGGCATGGCGCTGGCAGCGCGTAAGCGAACGCCGGCCGCCCTTCATTGGTAAACCCTACCCCGAATCGGCGCCGCCCCCAACCTTGCCGCGCGCGAACCCGCGCAGACGATGAAGGCCAGTCCGACAGGGCCGGCTTTGACGCAGACCGCCTGGATGTGCGCACCAGCGATCAGGCCGCACCAGGTGGCCGACGTCGTTACTAAGCCTGCGGCGGGGGCGTCGCCTGTGGCAAATCGACAAGGCCGGCCGCTCGCCAGGGTCCCGCTGGCTCGTATTCCAGCTTGTCGGCTTGGCTGGCTCGGGCATTCTTGCCATGCGGGAAGTATCGACCGCGAGCTATGCAGGCTCAATCCGGCTGAAAGCCCGTGGCCGTCGGTGGAGAGCCCGGTAGGGCCGAGGCGGCGTTGCACACTGGCGCCGGCCTCACCCAGCGGCCGGCGCGCAGGCCGCACCGGCAAATTTTGAACGGAAGGCTGCGCTGATAGGGCTTCAGCGGCAACGGCCTGCGCGCGACAAGCTTCGAGCGGGGTCGACCGGGCCCAGTGATGGCGCGGCCGAGGACTGAGTGCGAGCGTCGGGGTTGTCGTGTTGTCCCTTCCGGCGCCAATGAGGCGCCCTAACGTCCGGCGCGTAAAGCCGTCGACGAACGCGGTTGCTTCGGTAGCTCCGAACGCAGTGCCGGCAAGCGATGGGACTGCCCGGCACTGTTGCGT
>JASHRR010000788.1 GCA_030037185.1 Xanthobacteraceae bacterium
GGGCGCGCTCGATCTCTATCCCAAGTATCGGCATCATTCGATGCCCGGTCCGCGCCATCGTCCTACCCGACCGGTCCCCGGTCGGGATGTCACCACAGCCTTTGCGGATTAAGTATGATCGCAGCGCGTCCTAATAGTCGTCACGGGCGGTTAAAAACGTCCGGGCCGCGGCCTCCTGCTCCTTCGCGGCTTTAGTCTCGACCCGGCGCCCGCAGATCGTGTCGAGGATGGCGCCCATTTCTTCGAGGCCTTCGCCTTGTGCTTGGGCTTCGCCTTGGCCCTCAGAGCCCGCAGCTCGGCGAGGCGGCCGGCGAACAGCGTCTCAATCAATGTCGTGGCGATGCCTTCGGCCGGCAGGGCTCGTCCGGCGCCAACCAAGCTCGGCAAGGCGACCGCCATCAACCTGTTGGCCGGAACCTTAAATTCCGCGGCCTTCTCCGTGGCAGCGGCCTCGTCAGCGGCCTCTACGGTGCCGAACGGCTTTGGCGGCGATCTTGTAGATGGTCCAGGTCGTCGGCTTCGGCGGATCGGGCTTCTTGGCCATGCCCGAGTATCGGCCGCAGGCCACGCAGGTTCAATCCGGATAGCGCTGGCTACCGCGATGGGACCCGGCTGCTGTTGCCGGCCGTGAGATCGGCGAGGTGATAGTCGCCAATGACGCCCATGCGATGGCGGCGTCTGCGGCGGCAGGTTCTCGCGAAGAACGGCGCTGGCCACCGACCAAGGCTCCATCCATTCTTCTATGCGACCTTTCGACGATTGAGGGCGAAGCCTATAGCCAGAGTCGCAATCATGAGTATCTGGGCCCCAACCGTTTGCGTGGTTGGGAACAGGCCAACCAATGAGATACGAGGCACCGAGCGTAACGGTCCGATGCTAACGATGCCGGCCTCTTGCAGGGCTGCGATGCCCTTGCCGGCCAGCACCACCGTCAGAACCGCCATGAGCCACGAACTGTAGGTGAAGAACTTGCCGATTGGTAGCCGGCGGCTGTAGCGCAGCATCGCCCACGCGATGACCGCCAGCGCCGCGCACGCGCTCAGTGCCCCGGCGAGCATCGTACCGCCGTTTCCCTGCGTCCACAGCGCCCCGTAGAAAAGGATCGTCTCGAACACCTCTCGATAGACGACGATGAAAGAGAGTCCAAACAGTAACCACGCCGAACCTCCGGACAACGCCTTCGCCATCTTTTCGCGGATGTAGCGTTGCCATTGGTCGGCTTGTGCCTTGCCGTGCATCCAGATGCCGACTGAGAGCAGGACGACGGCGGCGAAGACCGACCCGAACCCCTCTGTCAGCTCTCGGCTCGCGCCGCTGATACCGATCACCCAGGTCGCGACGACCCAGGTTAGGAAGCCAGCGATGAGGGCGCCCACCCAACCCGCGTGGACGTAGGGCATGACCTCCATCCGCTCGGCCTTGCGGAGGAAGGCGATCATCGCAACGACGATCAGCAGCGCTTCCAGTCCCTCGCGTAGGAGGATCGTGGCCGCTCCGAGAAACGTTGACAGGCCGCTTGCGGCATCGGGGGAAAGCGAAGCCTCCGCGTCGTCAAAAAGTTCGTCAAGGGTCTGCACGCGATTGGCGAGTGCGTCGGCATTCACTCCGCTCTGGATTGCGGCGCGGTAGTCGCCCATCGCACCCTCGATCCGCTCCGTGAGCGGACGATCGCGCGCGCCCAGCGCTGGTTCGATCAGCTCGAATCCATCGAGATAGGCAGACAAAGCCAGTTCGCCGGCATGCTTGCGGTCCCCTTCACGATAGGCGGCAAGGCTCTCGGTCAGGCGGCTGCGCACCAGTGACAGGGATCCGGCCTGCTGCGTGACCGCGTCGGGATCGCGACGCAAGTAAGCCATGAGAGCGTCGGCCTTGTCCTGTCCGATCTCGCTCGCGAGCGCTGCGGGCGTCGTGCCTACGAGCGTCTTCAGATCGGGAACGAGCCGGTGAAGTGAGGCGTCCTGCTTCCACAGCCGTTCGCCTTCGGCCGCATCGGCATCGGGGAAGGCGAAGTGACCGACGTAGAGCGCCAAAGCCCAACGGTCGTCGGTCGGAAGACCGTCGAAGCTCGGCATCGCCGTACCATCAAGACCCTGGGTGGTCACCTGGTAGAGGGCGAACACGCTTCGTTGGCGTGCGCGATCGGCATCCGTGAACGCGATGGGCGGGGTATCCAGCTTGTCGGCGTTCGGTCCGTGGCCGTCGCCGGCGTCGCCATGACAGACGGCGCAATTCTGCCCAAACAACGTCGCGCCGCGTGCGAAGTCTGGAATCTTATTCGGAGCGAGGGGCACTGGATAGGCCGTGAGCAACGCAGCCGCCAAGCCATGCGCTATACCTGCGACTTGCTCGGCATCGGCCTTGTCTGCGATGGCGCGCTGCAGGCGGGCGGCTTCCGTCACCAGCGCTTGCCGTTCCGGCTTAGGCGGGAGCGCCGTGAGCTTTGCGGCAACGGTCGCCGCGAACTCCTTTTGCTCGTCATATTCGGAGGGACTTGACACTGCACCATGCGAAACGGCGCCGGCGTAATCCACCGCGATGTAGTCCAGAAGTCGCCACGTGGTTTCGACATCGCCCGTCTCGGCCTTCGCTGTGCCGAGGAAAACCAGAGCGAGCAGCATGGCCAGCACTGCGTGACGTGATGGCAAGGATAGCAGACTCACTGATGCAAGTTGAAGGTTGGATCGAAGAACCTTCGTACCGCCGGTTTCGGGTCGATGCAATTGGAGGCATTCTAAATTCGCACAAAGCCGACTTCGTTGAAGCCAGGCCGCCGGCTTTTTTCCCGGCGGTAACGCCACTCGCTCTAACTGCGCCAGGCGGGGGAAGTGCGAGCGACAACAGCCAGCGCCATCTTTGCGCCGTAGGCATCGCCCTTCTCGAGCGAATCGATGTCGGTCGCTCGGTCCGCTCAGCGGGAAATCAAGGGGGGCGGTTCTGGAGCGCCTTGCCTCCCATATAACCATTCTGGCAGGTTGACCCGGTGGGACAATCCTTCAGGTTCCCGAAGCCTGGCGCGGGTCCGACATTGCCCCACTTTCCAGCTAAATCCTTTGCCCGTCCCAAATGTGTAGTCCCTTCACTCCTGCCAGAGTGGCATAAATTAATCTTATAAATCAATTAGTTAATTTTAGGTGGGGCAATTCGCTGTTCTCAAAGCGCCTCACCATCAGCGGGGCCGTCTGTGCTGCAAGCCGTTTCCGGTCGGCCGCTTGCGTACAGAAGTAGCCTGACTTGCCGTCGTCCAATCGAACCCATTAGTTGCCGATCCGTCATACCGGC
>JASHRR010000789.1 GCA_030037185.1 Xanthobacteraceae bacterium
GCCAGCAGCGCACCAATTACCTCCGGTCCGGCGCCCTCCTGCGAGGCCGTCGTCATCGGCGTGCCTCCCGTTGCGTCGGTCGCTTTGGGGTCGGCGCCAAGCTCAAGCAACAACCGGACGATCCTCGGCCTTTCCTTGGCAGCGGCATGGTGGAGCGGCGTCCGGCGATGCTGGTTCCTGCTCATGCGTGCCGCCAAGAGTGTCGGCTGCCGGGTGATCATCGCCTGCACATTGTCTGCTCGATCAAGTGCGATGGCCGTCCAGAGGTTGAGCGTGGCTCCATGGGCGAGAAGGTAATTAGCAACGTCCTCTCGGACGTTCTGGAAACACGTAGCCCAGCCAAGCACGCCAACCTGGTAATCGTCTCCCTTGCCGTTGACGTCAGCACCCGCCTCGACCAGCAATCGGATGGTTTCGAGGTCACCATGGATAGCCGCAAAATGGAGTGGTGTTGCGTTGTCCGGAAAGTCGCGTGGATCAAGGTCGGCGCCGCTCTCGATCAAGAGTCGAACGACCGCGTGATGATTGCGCAGCGCTGCAAGATGCAGTGCAGTCGCCTTCTTGAGACCGCCGCCCATCGCGTCAATGAGCTCGGGTCGAGTGTCCAGCAGGGTACTCAGCTCGGACACGTTGCCGGACTGCGCCGCACTTAAGATTGCGCGAACGGCGCGCGCATCCGGCTCCAGTCGCGTGTCGCGCTCCCGAAGGTCGCGCACCAGGACCTCAATCGCTCCGTGCCCCCGCTCTTTGGCGATCTGATAAATCGTGCGGCCATCGGCATCCGGCGTTGCCGGATCGAAGCCCGAGGCGACTGCGCGACGGACGGATTCGACATCGCCGGTGCGTGCGGCCTCGAACACCTGCACGTTTCCGCTTCGAGACCTCGCTATTTCGTCGACCCGCGACTTGAGCTCACGCCAACACTTAAACCCGTAGTCTCGAGCAACGAATAATTGGGCCGCATGTAGCTTGCTGGTAGGATCGTTGGCGCGAAGCTCAGCAAGCCGCTCCTTGGCGGTTCGCTTAAGCCAGTCGAGATTGGGACGTGCAGGAAGGGCCTGCGTCACGGCACACCTTCTTTCTTTGCGCCCGGCGACCGCAGCTCTCGGGCAAGAAAGAAGGAGATGTCAGCGCAGCGCTGGAGGCGGGTTCAACCCTTTACGCGGTCCGTCGGTCGCCTTCTCGACCAGGAGCAAGCCTACTCGCGGCATGAACGCCAAGTCAATGGGATGAAAATGCCCGCAATCTCCTAGGCCGGGCACTTCAGCAACACCTTGCCCCGCTGCACCCTGTACCCTACGGGACCAGCACTCCCTTCGGGCCCTGAGGTCTTTTGGGTTGTCGGGTCGGCCACCTACCCACACAACAGATGCGAGTCCTGATCGCCAGCGACTCGTCATGGGCGAAATGACTCAGGAGGTGTTTTAAGAGTTGCTGGGAGGTTTTGGGGGCTGTCCGCTGCCAGGTGGCCCCGGCCACCAAAACGCACCCAGCGACTCCCTGCGAGTCCCTGGGGCCGCTTGGAGAGCTGAGGGTCGGTTCGCTGACCGACTGCTCACGCTGTTGAGCGGAGATGGTCCCCCGACGTTCTCACGACGAAAGACGTTGGCGCCGGCGTGAGGGCCTCCTCGTCCTGGTCCCGCTGTCCGCTAGCCCGGTTTTCTCAAACGAATGTTTGAGAATTCCGGGCTAGCTGAACTCTTCTGACCTGTCGGGGACGTTTGTCGCCAGAAGGACCAGCTGGAATGCGATGTTATCGCCTATGTTTCCCCTGAAGTATCAGGAGGCTCGGTGGTTGATAGCCACCATCCATCTCCTTTGAACCAGCATGTCTTATCGATCCGTGAGTCGGTTCGAAACGATCGGACTGCATCGGCACCGCCATTCGCAAAAGCGGCATTCAAACGATGTCCAGCATCCGGGTCTTGTGGCCCGACACATGAGATAAAGGCTGCTCCGGACAAGAATCTCGCGGGCCAGATTGCGCCGCGGTCAGGTCGCCTGATAAGGAGCATTCCACCGACGTATCCTTCCGCGTGCAGCGGAAAGACAAGCCTTCCTTTCGGCTGAAGGGCATCTAACCATGCCCAGCTTGGTTGAGTGATGCCTGCGTTGACGTAGATGGCATCGACCTTCGGTAGGCCGTCAGCGATGCCCGTCCGCGGATGAACTACAACCTGAGTGAGGTGCTTCAAATTCGCCCAGGCGCGTGCCGCAAGGTCTGAATCGATTTCGTACGCGTGGACTCGCCCACCAGGGCCGACCAGGTGAGCGAGCAAAGCTGTGTAGTAGCCTGTGCCCGCACCGACCTGCAGTACTATCTCGTCCTCACCGAGAGCAAGTGCATCAAGCCAGAGTGCATTTGAGCTAGGCTGGCCAATCCCCGGTCAGCATCCAAAGCGACAAGCGTGTCCTGATAGATGAAGGCGATATCATCGTCTGGCGTGCGGAGATAACCGACCCCTGGAATGTTGATCGACCATGGACCTGGGCCGACGAACGGTTCGCGCATGACGGTTGCGAAGGCACGTTCAATTCTTGGGTCGCGCGCTCTACCTGACTTTGTGACATAGCTGGCGAAGAAAGCGCGTAAATTTGCGGATCGGTCATGCATAATCACACCCTTCATCCCTGGTCGCGCGGCCGGCCATCAGTCGAAAGTAGTGCGAGCAGCGCAAGTGGCGCCGAGCCGAGATTTGGTCTGGGTCAAACCGAAGACATGGCAAACCACTCGATGGTCCGCTGAAATCCAACCTTGCGATAAAATTCTATGGTCTCGACGTTGAATGACCATGCGGAGACCTCGAGGCTCCAAATACCTCGCTCTCGCGCCCAAATTTTAGACGCGTCTATCAACGACCGTCCCACGCCGAGGCGGCGCGCCGTCTGGCTTACCACCAATTCGCGTATTTCTACGAAGCGCCTGGCGTCGCGGACAACGCTGGCCTGGACTGATCTAGCAACGAGAACGACAAGACCTATTATTCTTGCGTCAGTTCCCACCGCAACCAGGATGGCACCATCTGCCCCGGCGATCATCCAATCGAGCCAAGACTGTTCGCGCCGTGCGCCAGTTGGCTGTCGGAAAACCTTCGGCAAAGCGACTCGATGATGTTCATCGAGCACTTCGAAGAGCGGGTCTATTGCCGCAACGTCTGAGGGGACGGCCGCTCGAATAGAAACTGAGAGGGTCATTGGTCCAGCTCCGATTTCGGAGCCGCCGGGTGCCAGATGCCACACGCCATTGAGAGCAACCGACACAAGGCGGCTGCTTCACAACATGGTCGTGACGGCCGCTATGTAAGCGGCACGTAATAGCTCCTGCGATGACGCTTCGTGACCATGCTCTTCACTTAGCACGGCGTTATGAATTTCGCAAACTAACCCGACCCGGACGGAAGATCGGCGGAAGCCGTTGGCAGCAAATCGGGCATCAGCGAACCTGCCGGCGGAATAAAGGGTGACGCTCCTGCGCCGCCTACACTGCCCAACAGTCACCAACACACCTATCGGGTCCCATGAGGCCCGGCTGAAATCGAGGCCGGGGTCTGCGGGAGACGGAAGGTCGATTTGGCTGGCAATGGCCGCACCCCGGCTTGTCACAATCACAGCAACATTTCTCTGACATGCCCTCTCTTGCAGGGGCAGCTGGCGGAGTGCATGGCCGCAGTCAGCAATGGATCAGCGACGTCGATAAGGGGCAGCACCGCGTCAGCGTCGTCGAGTTCCGAGAGTTTGTGGAGGCGCTCGGTTTCGACGCTCAGCCATCGGACGCATCGCACGGGTGAAGGGTTGAACCGGCGGCAGCATTGCGCGTTGCTAGAGCATGCACCCCGCGCCCACCGCCCGCATCTACGGCCCCTCCAAGAGCGCCATGCGCTCCATCGCCCAGACCAAGTTATGGGTGCTCGATTTCGATCAAGCCTCGCCCAAGGCGATCGATCCGCTCATGGGCTGGACACGCTCGGGCGACGTCCGGCAACAGGTGCGGCTGCACTTCGGCACCAAGGCCGAGGCTATCGCGTACTGCGAGCAGAATGGGCTGCCGTACCGCGTGTTCGAGCCCGCCCTGCCAAAGCGCGTCATCCAGAATTACGCGGACAACTTCGCCTACACGCAGCGAGTTCCGTGGACGCATTGACTCTATTTGGCGGGAGGGTCGATCGGCTCGGGCGGGCGCGGCGTCACGTCGGCGACGCTCACAGTGGTGCCCGGGCGGAGCATGAGCGGCATGACGACGCGCACGCCGTTCAATGTCGTCTAAAAACGCCGTGATGTTAGACCGAGGCGACGCAATCGATCTCGATATCGAACGGCCCTGGATGCGCGGGGACATTCACGAACATGCGTGCGGGCGGATTCTTCGGAAAGAATTTCGCATAGACGCCGTTGACGGCGGGGAACATCTGCACCGATGTGCAATAGACGGTGCACTTCAAAATGTTGTCGAGGGAGGAGCCAGCGGCCTCCATGCAGAGTTTTAACTGCGCGAGCACCAATTCAGTCTGGCGCTCGATCGGCGCCTTGATGATTTCGCCCGTCGCCGGATCAAACGGCGGGAGGCCGGACACATAAAGCGTATTGCCGTGACGGGTCATCACGGAAGCGGGCGCCTTGTAGCGTTCGAGATAACTTGAAAGTGGCTCGACCCTTATAATCTCTCGGCTCATAATAATTCTCCTTTGATTACTGGATGCCGCGAAGGCTCCCGATCCTGCGTGTAAACAAATGACCGCGGCTGTGGTTGCGGTGGCCACAAAGCGGCGTCTATCGATCAGCATGGGTGTGGAACGGGACCGGCTTTGCCTTGTACGCGTGTGCTCGCGCCCGCTGCGCTC
>JASHRR010000093.1 GCA_030037185.1 Xanthobacteraceae bacterium
TCGAGCCCGACGGCGTCGCAGACGGAATTGAACGACCTGGCAAGCAACTTCGTGAGGCCGCCGCTGACGAATGTGGCAGGCGCGGCGCTGCCCGCCCCTTATGGCGGCACCCCCCGACAGGTGCAGATCGATCTCGATCAACGAGCGCTGCAGTCATATGGACTTTCGGCGCAGGACGTCGTCAACGCCCTCTCGGTCCAGAACCTGATTACGCCGGCCGGAACCGAGAAGATCGGCGCCTATGAATACACCGTCAATCTCAACGGTTCTCCGCAAAGAGTGGCGGATTTCAATGATCTGCCAATCAAGGCCGTCAACGGTGCGATGGTTTATGTGCGCGACGTGGCGTTCGCACATGACGGGAGTCCGCCCCAGACAAATGTCGTTCAGCTGGACGGGCGCAAGGGCGTCCTGATGACGGTGCTCAAAACCGGCACTGCATCGACGCTCGACATCATTGCCGGGATCAAGGAGCTGCTTCCGCGCATCCAGGAAACGCTTCCACCCGACGTGGAGCTGAAAATCGTCAATGATCAGTCGGGCTTCGTGAAAGCATCGGTCTTGTCGGTCGTTCGCGAGGGAGTCATCGCGGCCGGATTGACCGGCCTGATGATCCTGCTTTTCCTCGGCAGCTGGCGCTCGACGCTGATCATTTCGATCTCAATTCCATTGTCGATCCTTGCCGCTCTGCCTGTGCTGTCGGCTCTGGGTGAAACGATCAACGTCATGACGCTTGGGGGTTTTGCCCTCGCGGTCGGCATGCTTGTCGACGAGGCAACCGTCACGATCGAAAACATCAACTGGCATCTGGAGCAGGGCAAGCCGATCAAGACCGCCATCCTCGACGGTGCGGAGCAAATCGTCGTCGCGGCAACTCTCTCGCTGCTTTGCATTTGTATTGTTTTTGTTCCGATGTTCGGACTCGGCGGCGTCTCGGGGTATCTGTTCCGGCCGCTGGCGGAAGCGGTCGTCGTCGCGATGACGGCTTCCTATCTGTGGTCGCGGACGCTCGTGCCGACCATGGCCAACTACCTGCTGAGCCACCAGGTTCACGGTGCTGAGGCCAGGCATGGCGGCGCGAACAAAATCGGTCGCGCGGAACGTGTTCAGCAAAGCTTCGAGCGTGCGTTTGAGCGCTTGAGGTCGGCGTATGTCGGGGTGCTGCGCCTCGCCTTGGCGCACCGCCGGATTGCGGTCGCGGTGTTCCTGCTGCTGCCGCTGCTCTCTTTCACCCTCATGCCGTTTCTTGGCGAGAACTTCTTCCCGGACATCGCAGGTGATGCGATCAGGCTTCATGTCCGCGCCCATCCGGGAACACGGATCGAAGAAGTGACGCGCCTCGCAGACGAGGTCGAGGCGGAGATACGCAACGTCATCCCGCCGGACAAGATTCTGAGCAGTGTCGACAACATCGGCTTGCCGCTCAGCGGCATAAATTTCTCCTACAGCAATTCCGGGACCATCGGCGTGCTCGATGCGGACATTCTCCTTTCGCTGAACAACGCGACCGAGCTTCCGGTCGCCGAATACGTAAAGACCCTGCGCGAAGTGCTACCCCAGAAATTCCCCGGCGCGACCTTTTCCTTCCTGCCGCCCGACATGGTGAGCCAGATCTTGAATTTCGGCGCGCCGGCGCCCATCGACGTCGCGATCAGCGGCCCCGACATGGTGGAGAACCGAAAGCTCGCCGCGACTCTGCTGGCCAAGATCAGCCACGTGCCCGGCGTTGCCGATCCCCGCATCCAGCAGGTTTTCCAGGGACCGGCGTTGAATGTCGAATTCAACCGCATGTTCGCCGGGGTGGTCGGCCTTACCGAATACGACGCCGCTGCGACGATGCAGAACACGCTGGCCGGCAGCAGCCAGACCACGCCCACCTACTGGCTGAATCCCCAGAACGGCGTCTCCTATCCGGTTTCCGTGCAGACGCCACAGTACCGTATCGACACCTTGGACGGGTTGAAGACCATGCCGGTGACTGCGACGGGCAGGTCTCCCCAGTTGCTCGGCGGCCTGGCTACGGTGACGCCGGGACCCGAGAGCGCTGTCGTCACACACTATAATATCCGGCCCGCGATCGACATCTACGCGACCACCCAGGGACGCGATCTCGGCGGAGTCACCGCCGAAATCCGGAAGGTTCTTGAGGAGACGCGTGCGGATTGGGGCAAAGGTGTGCGGGCGGTCATGCGCGGCCAGGTCGCGACCATGGACCAGGCTTACAGCGAGCTTTTCTTTGGTCTGGCTTTCGCGATCGTTCTCATCTACCTGCTGATCGTCGTCAATTTCCAGTCGTGGCTTGATCCTTTCATCATCATCATGGCTTTGCCGACGGCGCTTGCGGGGATCGTCTGGATGCTGTTCGTGACCGGCACGACCTTGTCGGTGCCGGCGCTGACGGGCGCAATCATGTGCATGGGGGTTGCGACCGCTAACAGTATCCTCGTCATCAGCTTTGCCCGCGAACGCCTGGCTGCAGGCGCGGATGCCGTCAGCTCAGCGGTCGAAGCGGGAGGCACACGGCTGAGACCGGTGATGATGACCGCGCTGGCGATGATCATCGGCATGGTGCCGATGGCAGTCGAGTCGGGCCAGAACGCACCGCTCGGCCGCGCCGTCATCGGCGGCCTGGTGTTTGCAACCTTTGCGACACTGTTCTTCGTGCCGACGTTGTTCAGCATCTTCCATCGGCGCGATGAAAATCAAAGTCGACGCAGCCCAACCGCACTTGCCAACCACCTTGAAGTGAACCCCACATGACCGAAAAACATCCGACTGCGGACGACGCGAAAACGCCAAGCACTCGCCGTGTCCTCCTGACCGGAAGCATCGTCGCGGTCGCGGCCGCGGCGATCGCGACGATCGGGATCTCGAACCGCGCGAAAAGCGTGCAGGAGGTTGCACGGTGGACCGACGAGCAGGCGATCCCGAATGTCACCGTCGTCTCGCCGACGCCTGCGCCGGGACAGGACGAGCTGATCCTGCCTGGAAATATCGAAGCCTTTTACACCGGATCGATCTTTGCGCGTGCCAGCGGCTATGTGAGGCAATGGCACCAGGATATCGGCGCCCATGTCAAACAGGGCGAGGTGCTGGCGGTGATCGACACGCCCGATCTCGATCAGCAGCTTGCCCAGGCGCGGGCTGATCTTGAGACCGCGCAGGCAAACGAAAGGCTTTCGAATGTCACCGCCGAACGATGGCGGACGCTTGCCCTGCGCGATATCGTTTCGCAGCAGGCCAAGGACGAGAAATTGGGTGACTTTCAGGCCAAGACCGCAGCGGTGCAGGCCGCGCAAGCCAACGTGGCCCGGTTGGAATCGCTACAGTCTTTCAATCAGCTGGTCGCGCCGTTCGACGGAGTCGTCACCTCGCGCGGCATCGACATCGGCCAGCTGGTGACCGCGGGCGGCAACTCGGGAAGACCGCTCTTCACGGTTTCCGATATTCACCGTGTCCGCGTTTACATTAATGTTCCGCAGGCATTCCTTGGCGGATTGAAGCCCGGGCTCGCGGCATCCCTGGTGCTGCCGCAGTATCCTGACGAGGCCTTCCCGGCCGAGCTCACGACAACGTCCAATTCCGTCACACCGGATTCCCGCTCGGCATTGATCGAATTGCAGGCGGATAATCCCGATGGCAAGCTCTGGCCCGGCTCTTTCACGGAAGTCCATTTTCATCTCCAGGCCAAAGGACAGGTGCTGCACATTCCGGCAACGGCGCTATACTTCGGACCGCGGGGCATCGAAGTGGCATCGCTCGCGCCTGATGGCAGAGTGAGCTTCTCCAGAGTCCAGCTCGGCCGCAATCTCGGCCGCGAGGTCGAAGTCCTGTCGGGCCTTTCGCCGGATGCCGCTGTCATCGACAGCCCGCCCGAGTCGCTGACGGCCGGCCAGGTCGTGCGCGTCGCCAAACAGAACTCGGAGAGGCCGGACGCCAGTCTTCGGGCGGACGGCCGGCAAGCTGAACGGTTGCGATGATCCGCGCCGGGCGGGAGCTGGAAGTTGGGAAATCAAGGAAAGCAAAACGGTCCAGCGGCGGCGTGACGCTGGCAGCGCGGCAGCCCAAAGGATCGCGGTCGCCTGGCCTCCCCTCAGGCACGACTCTCGATTTCAGAGCCATGTGTCGGTTCTTTCGACGACGGCACTCGACGAGCTTGGCGTTTATGACGTGCGGCAAAACTGTGTTGCGGGTAGCAGAACGAGGGTGATGGATCTGTGATGATTCGCAGGAAGGCGATCTTCTTTATCGATCGGTTCACGACTTGCGGTCTACGTCGCTTACCGCAATCGCTTGTGTTGTCCCAAGCCGCCCGCGATGCTGACGGCCAACGCCGATAGACTGCGCGAAGTCGCGACGACCTCCTGACCGATGCAGTGGATCGACAGTGCCTTTGCGAGAAACGACGGTGCCCAATCGCGCCACCAAGCAGCGCTTTTGTTAGAGCGCCGGCGATCCCTAGGAGTCCCTAGGAGTCAAACTGGGATGTCGCCTGCCTGCTTCGTCGTTCAGCTCAGCTTTCATTTGCCCGCAGAAAATCAGCCCAGAGCGACCAAAGGTCCCTTCCGTAGCCCGCCATCACCGCGCCCCCGAGCTGGCGACCATCGAGCACGGCCGCCATCGTGCGGGCGAAGCCGGCAGGCTCCCTGTCATGGAGGAAAGTCACAAAAAGCCCGGCCTGCCGATAGCCCATCATGATACGTGACCCATCCGCTGTTTCTGACGCATTTTCGAATTTGATACCGGTTAGATTCCGCCACGACCCCTCGCTGTCAATGGCGATGCGGTCACCACGCCGGAGGGCATCGCGCGCCTCGGTCTCGCTGACAAATTCTGCGCCGCCACCTCCCGAAACCATGACGGCGAGTCCCTCTTTGAACCAGTTCGGCAGGTGAATGTAGGCCTGCGCCGATATCCAACTCTGAAGATGGGCGTGGGACATTTCGTGGGTCAGGATGGCCGGGAGACGCTGGCGCTGTGCGGAGAACAGGATCGGCGAGAGAGTCACGTGACCAAAGAACGTCACGCCGGCGGCACGGGGGTGTCCCAGTCCGTTGCCTGCCGCGAAGGCCCCCCGCGACACGTACACGCCGACCGTGACAGGGTGTGCGAACGGACGTCCATGAACGGACTCGACCCGTGCTATGGTGGCGGGCAGAAGGGCGGCGACCGCGCGCGCATATTCGGCCCCGCCCCGTTCATAGTGCACCTGGGGATTTTCCGGCGACGCCGCCAGCCGGTCCGGGTTGTTCCATACGCCGGCCGCAAATTGACGCACCGTCGCGGTGGATACACCGACGAGCAGCAGCAGCGCGATGGCCGTCGCTGCAATCGTCTTTGCGATCAGATACCGCATTTGCCGGTCGTTGCGCCTCCGTCACGTCGCGCGCACGTAAGCCTCAGTCAGCCGACGGCGCAATCCGCTTTTTTGCCACGGAGCCGGCCGGTTACCCGATCGACCAGCAGCGCGGTGGTCTGCTCGTCGTTAGCCGAATCGACACAGCCGTTGCTTGATGGCTCGCGGGCGCTGTTGGCTGATCGGGGCACCGGCCGTCGTGCATGGCAAGGACATCCCGGCATAGCTCGCACATGTTTCACAGTCCTGGAGGGATAAGACGGCTTTCACAGTCCCGGAGGGCGGTGAGCAGTCCGTTTGATTCGCATGGGTCGGGCCGCGGCGCGAAATAGCCTGGCTCTCCATAGACAAGGGCGGCTCGGCCACCTGAGCAAAGAGAAGCCGGACCGCTGTCTCGGTATAACCCCCACCGGGTCTTGCCTTTTGCGGCGCGCCAACGCTGAAGGTTGCGGCGATCGCATAGCCGTTGCGCCCGTTCTACGTCACGTCGCACCACTCGCCCGTGCAACTGGTGACTGAGCCGGAATGCTCGCGATGATCTTCGAAGTATGTGCCCGGCCCGTTGCGCAAACTAACTGATTAACTGACGCTCCTCGCGACCCTTACGGGCGTAGTGCCCGGGCTTGTCTTAAGTCTTGCCTTCGAGAGGTTCCGAACTGAGGAAGCATTCGGACGTCGGTCTTGCACCTAGCTTGGGGCCGTAGTCCAAGCTGACCCTGGCAGCCCAAGAGGTGGGGCAAAAGCCCCCACCTTCAGGTTGCCTTAGGTCGGGGATGGTTACTCAGCACGCCTTTCTAGTCCAGGCGTACCAGCGCGGTGCCAGTTGGCGCGAATCTCTCTGGTCTGTTTGCGTGTTCTTTCGCCCATCGGTGAAGAATTACCGGAAGAGCTTTGGCGGTAATTTCCCCATCGCCTGCCGCGTTCCATAAACCGGCAGCCAGTTCGATCATTTCGCCGTAGGTGAGCAAACGGATCAGTTGCGCGATTTTCTCGATCGGATCATACGGCACGAAATCAATCTGCATCGGCGTCCGGTTTCCTCCTGGTAGTTGGCTCCGAGGGCCAGGTTATTTCTAGCGAATTCGTTGCCTCTGCGAAGTAGAATCCTGCCCGGATGTCTGTCCCGAGGCTCTTTTTTTGCCATTGCGGTTTGCGGCTTTGAGCTACGTCGTTGTTTTCGTTTGGCTCCCCGGCCGGATTCAATAGTGTTGTCCAACCATCTGGACGCGGTGCCGGGCTACAACAGTTCAACCAGATGGCGCGAAATGTTGGCGCGGCAAGCCAGGGGCGTGGCGCGAATCGCCGAGACGCGAAGCTGACCATAGGCCTCAGCACCAATCTTGCCACCCATCATGGGCGAGTCAGCTACCCTACAATCCCAAGCCGCGCGCACGTCCTTGATCCGGTCTGCCTTATGAAGGAAAAGTCAAAACGACTCAGCGCCGGCTGTGGCCGGTGCTGCCGGGGCTAGTGGAACGGTGGGCACACTGGGTTCATCGCGGGGCGACGTTGTTCGCCCGTGTTTGACCCCGCTGCGGCTGGGTGCAAGATGGCCGGTGGGGATGAAACCGGAGATGACGCCCGTGCCGACCGAGACCGCCACATCGCCGCGCGCGGTCTGGGAGGAGCCGAACGCCGTCCAGATTCGTGTGTCGCTCGACGGCGTGGAGCCGGCCATCTACCGCCGCCTGGTCGTGCCGCTCGACACCACGCTCGCCCAGCTGCACCACATCTTGCAGGCGGCCATGGGCTGGCGCGACTCGCATTTCCACCAGTTCGAGATCGGCGGCCTCCGTTTCGGGGACCCCGAGCTGCTCAACCGGGACATGCCGGATGATTTCCAGCAGGCCTTCGACTCCAGCTCCGTGCGACTGCGCGACTTCCACTTTGATCACGTGGCCGAGCTGTGCTTCGGCTACCTCTACGACTTCGGCGATAGCTGGCAGCACACGGTGGCGCTCGAGAAGCTGCTGGCCGTGAAGCCGGCACCCAAGACCGCGACCTGCATCGAGGGTGCGCGCTCCTGTCCGCCCGAGAATGTCGGTGGGACATGCGGCTATTTTGAATTCCTGCGCGTGCTGCTCAATCCCGAGCCCGATGAGCTCGAGGAGCAGCGGCAGCTGAAGCGCTGGTGCGGCGGCAGGTTCAACCCGGAGCAGTTCGACCTGGCGAAGACGGACAAAGCGGTGCGCGGCGCGCTGAGAAGGCGACCACGAGAGTGACCGGCATCGAGCTGCGTGCAAAGGAAAGCACATAGGCTGGAGGATGCAAAGGACAACCATGTCGTCTTAGATGGCGGAGAAGTCTGAACACGGTGAAGCCAGAGGGTTTTGCTCCCGTGAACACTGCCGCTTCGCCGTTGATCACGATGGGCTGCCTCGCCGGCATCGTCTGGCCAGATTTCCCGATGCCGTCATCGGCCTCCAGATCTGCATGGCGATCGGAATGCTCATCGCCGCCGGGCTCGGCACGTTGCTCGGCTCCCGCTCTCCGGATTGAGCCTCACAACCGTGTTGCTCAACAGCAACACTTCGCGACCGATACCAAACATTACGGCAAGTTTAGTCACACCTTGCGGCGCTCATCAGGCAAGACCTGTTGGGCCGCCTACGGGCGATCCAGCGGGGCGCCATCAACCTGCCGAAGGAGGAACTAATGCGTACGTTTTTGGGCTCTGTGGCCATTTCTGCGGCTCTCATTGGCTCTGCGTTCGCGGCCGACCTTTCACGGCCATCGAGCCTGTCCGGCGCGCCCACGGATCTATGGACAGGCATCTACATCGGCGGCAATGCCGGTTACGGCTGGTCGAACATGAACTTTACGACCACCGACCCGTTCGGGCAGGGCACCGGCTCGCAGTCGATGTCGGGCTTCGTAGGCGGCGGCCAGATCGGCGCCGGCAAGACGTTCGGCAGTCTGTATCTGGGCCTGGAAACAGACTTCCAGGGCTCATCGTTGGCGGCGAGCAACGGGGTCACCACGTTCTCGAACGGCACGGTGTCGGCGCCTGGTATCACGACCAACGTCGATGAGTTTGGGACCGCACGAGCACGCGTCGGGTACGTGTACTCTCCGCAATGGCTGCTGTACGCCACCGGCGGCGCCGCGTTCGGGCACGCCACGGCAACGAACACCGCGCCTGGCATCAACTTCGCGTTCCCGAGTGCCTGGAGTGTCGGCTGGACGGCTGGCGCGGGCTTTGAGTGGATGTTCGCATCCAACTGGTCGGCCGGCATTGAGTATCTGCACGCCGATTTCGGCGGGCCGAGCGCGAACGTCAATGCGTTCGGCAGCACTCTCGGCATCACGTCGGACGTCAGCGCCGACGTCGTCCGGGCAAAGATTAATCTGCATTTCTAGAAAAAGAGATTGCATGGATTTGGCCATTTGGCCCGCTGGGAGCAATCTTGGCGGGCTTCGCTTATCAGGCTGGCCAGATCGACTGGATCGTGCGGTAGGCGCCCTGTTCAGTCCGGAGATGGCGCAGATCGCTTCTGATATCGGCTTGCGGCGGACGGCAGATCATCAGCGTTGAGGGTGGTGTCAGCAATCCGTCAGCGTGGTGAAGCCGCTCTGGCGGGGCACGGCCGTCGTTTGTCCATCGATAGGGCGTGCCCGACATACAGGGTAAAGGCCGACCTGCCGCCACGACCATCGCACCATCGGGAAGTGCAGCCGTCATACTTTTGTTGGTAACACGCGTACTATTCGCTCTCGTAAAGTTACGCTGCTGGTCAAATTGATGGTATCAAATATCCCCACCTAACCGTTGTGATCATCAGCAAGCCGAAATCGAAAGTCCCGAAATCGCTAATGATAATCTTAAATCCAGCAACGACAAATTGCGGGCCCGCTCACGGTTGATGAAGCGGGAATTGCGGCCATGAAAAGCATGCTGGGGATGTAGGGTCAAAAAAAAGCCCCACATGGGGCTTAGCCGCCCTGTATCTGAGTCAGCCCGATCGTCGATTGCCCACCTCAAACCTACAATGAACGGTCATACGATGGTCCTTTGCGGCGTTGACATTCGCTTTTTGCCGAACCATCAGCTCTCCAGCCAGGTCCCCTCTTACCGTGGACTCAACATTGCCTGATCATGCAATATGCCGATTGGTAAGCCCGCCGTCGGATGCTCGGCATCCGCTTGCCGATTGGAGTGGTCACACGCTTTCCTTCTCGGGCTTTGCTATGGTGTTCGGCAGAAGAGACACTTTAGGTGAGCTGTAAGCCCAGCATCGGTTGAGGGAGATGATGTATGTACGACTGGAGCAAGCTGAAGAACTTCCGGTTGGCGAAGGGTAGTCACGATGATCCTACCGGCGGGGCAGTGTGTCTTGTCGAGGCCGCGCTGCTGCATGGCGGCTTTCGGTACAAAGCCATTAAGACAGCGTACGATGCGCCTGCGTGTTTCTCATGGATCATCACGCATTATGCAATCAGTCTGAACGATCAGATGCCGGATGATCTACGGCAGGAATTGCTGCTACCGTTCGTCGGCAGGCTGGCGTGGACCCGCCGTGATAGTGGAACCGAACAGCGACGGTTGAAATATATAGCCGAGAAGATCGACATCACAGGATGGAGGCCGAATAGCGCTATGCTGGCTGGCGATCCTGTGCAGCAACGCGCTTACTTTAGCGGTGCTGCAAATGCTCTCGACAAGGCGATTTCGTTAGGGACGCCGAATACCGCAGTCACTCGTGACCTGGTCGATGACGGCCAGGCGAATACATCTGCCGGCGTAACGGGAACTCCTCCTGTAACCGGAGCGGGTTCAGGCTCGGCATCCACAATTGCCAGAAGCGCATTGGGGTCGGTTTCGCGGCAATCAAGTCGGGATCCTCTCGCCTAAAAGAGTGCAGCTTCGCCGGAGCGAGCACGCTCCGAGACTTGCGGTCGCCCCTTTTGATGGACGGGCGCTGGCACTTTACGTCGCGTTAGTAATGGCGACTCTCTCGGCGCTTCGCGGCATCAATCGCCGGGCCCCCAGGTCGCGAGGATGCAGGAACTCGCGCGCTATTGGGTAGCAGAGTGCGACTGGATCCACGCCCACGATCCCTTTCAGTCGCGAGATCGCGCGGCGCAGTTCCGGTCAGCTTCGACGAGCTGCTAGAAGCATCTGACTACCTGGTCATACAGGCGCCATTGACGAAGCAGACTCCGGGATTGTTCGGAACGCCAGAGCCTGCCGGTCCGCTGATCTAAGCCCAGCCGGTCGGGCCGTGATAGCCGCTGAGCACGACGGCGGGACCAGTGGCCGCGGAAAGTGGCGGGAGCACTTCGCCTGTGCCGCGGTTCCCGCAAACAGCGGGACGAGCAGGTCGCCGATCCGGCGCACAATGCCGGCTGCCCCGGCCTGATTTTGGTCAGATCGGTCCGCCCGACGCCCGGATGCGCCGCGACCGACAGTCCGAGCAGGCGCTGCCGAATGACTTATCTGACGATAAGATCGGCTCGATCTCGCAGAGAACGAAGATCGCGCAAGCGGCACGCGATTCGCGGCGTTAGCCTCACCGGTAAGCTGGTGGCGCATGCATGCGCGGTCAGAACCGCACGCCGCGTACTACTCGGAGGTGTCGATTGGCCCCGTGCGCCGGATCGCAGCCGAGGAGGTCGTGCGGTGTTGAGCGGCCTTCGTGCCCTCTCGCCCGTCAACGCGATCGCTGCTTAGTACGCCGGAATGGATACGCGCGCGTCTGTCGCCGTTCGGAGGCGATAGAGCCCATTGCCCAACAGGCGTCTAGCCCCTGAAGCGCGCCTCGGGCAGCCCCTTCACCCCGGTCCTGACGGCGAAGAGGTTGCCGGCCTGCGGTTGCGCTCTGCGGGCCTCCGCGCCAAGTCCGATCGAGGCCGAAGTGACGAACATGATGTCGAGGCCAGGACCGCCCAACATCGGACAGGTCGGCTGCGCAACCGGCAGCATGATCGTCCGGGCGACGCGACCCGCGGGATCGTAGCGGACGATGCGCCAGCCTCCCCAGTGCGCGATCCACACGAACCCCTCGCTGTCGACGGTGGCGCCGTCGGGAACGCCGTCCGCGGCAGCGATCCGGACGAAAACGCGGCGATTGTCGATGTCGCCGGTTGCCGAGTCGAAATCCCACGCCCAGACGGTGCGCTGCCCGCTGTCGGCATAGTACATCACACGGCTGTCGGGGCTCCAGCACAGCGCATTGGAGCAAATGATGCCGGCGATCATCTTGTGGCAGGCGAGATCAGGTTGGAGACGGAACAGGCCGCCGGTCGGCAGCTTTTCGCCCTCGTCCATGGTTCCGGCCCAGAACCGGCCCTGGCGATCGGCCTTGCCGTCATTGAAGCGGTTGTGCTCCGGTTCGTCCTCGGGCAGCGCCGCCGGGACCAGCCGCCTATCGGTGAGATCATAGAAGTGGAAGCCGGATTTCAGCGCAACAACGAGACCGCCGCCTTCGCGCAGCGCCAGCGCGCCGATATCCTCCGGCATCGGCCAGGTCTCGTCGGCGCCGGTGTCCGGGGCAAAGCGCCGGATCTGCCGCCGCTTGATGTCAACCCAGTAGAGGCGCTGCTCCGCCACGTCCCAGACCGGCCCCTCGCCGAGGAGCGAACGACATTCAAGCGCGCATTGCACATCCATCTCACCACCTCTGCCGTGTGGGATCGCGGCTCCAACAAAGAGTCTGCCGACTTTTTTGAAATTTTGAGCAAGCTTGCCGTTTTATTTGGCGGAAGGTGCGCCGAGCGACGCAGTTATTTCCAGGGCGAAATTGAACTTCACCCATTATGAAAATTAGGCACACTTTATACTCCTGGCGGTGAAAATGCTTCGCAAGATCGGGCTCTTCCCGCGGGTGACGGCTTGCTGTTTGTTGTCGAATCTTAAGTTGCGGTCGTCTGCGGAGACCAAAGGGTGGGGTCGCAGCCATCATCGTCAGTTCGGCGAGGAGGGTCGATTGCCGCTGGGCAGCTGGCGCGGTCGGCGTTTGGATGAATAAGGGCAATTGCCTCCAATCTAACGAGATGACCTTCATCATAAGCCTGCGAACAAAAGAAATGCCGCCTCTTCTAACAACGGGAGCACGCTGATGAAAGCGTCAAGATCGCTTGTGTTCGGAAATGGTCGCCACTATAGGCGTGCTGATCGCGACGCCGGCCGCCGCTTAGCTTTGGTGTGCTCCAATCCATACGGATGGCCCCATGCTCCTGCTGACACCTCGGCGGGCTCTAGGACAGGTTGCCGTCAGCGCGGGGCTTGGGAGCGTCGAACAGCGGCATTCGCTCATGTTTTCGACATTGTGCCGAAATGCTTCTGCAGCAACTCGGGGCGGCGCCTGCGACCGGTGGCGCTGGTCGCCGGCGGCATCGAGGGTAGAACGCCCGCGGTTGGTGGAACCGCCCGCTGCACGGCAAAGTCCTATGTCAACCGGCGCCGTGGAGTTTAAAGTCAAGCCAATCACCCAAAGGCCTGGCAGCCTGTGAAATCAGCACAGAGCATTTCGGCATTTAGCGAAACAGTGATCTGATGGAGGAATTTAATTCTTTCGCCCGGAACTTAAGATGGTGGCGCGAATTGAAAAAAGCGAATGGGGCACTTTAGGCGCCTACACTCATCGCAGGGGCTCCTCTTGTCGTCGGTCTGATCACAACGCTGCGTGCGGCGCGAGACCAAACGATTCGAACAAGGTGATTCGTCTACCTGGAAAACAACCAGGCCGTGCTATCGGCAAAAACGGCCTGATCGGTCTATTTCGAGAGCAGAGGGAAAAGCGCGATGAGCAATTTGGTCGTACTCGGGTTCGATGGAATTCACACTGCAGATGAAGTGCTGAATAAATTGCGCTCACTGCAAAAGGAATACCTGATTGATCTCGAAGATGCCTGCGTTGTCGAGCGTCTCGAGAATGGCAAGGCCTTTATCAATCAAGCCGTGAATTTGACCGCGATCGGTGCAGCCGCAGGCGGCAGCCGCGGCGCCCTGTGGGGTACGCTGGTCGGCCTTCTCTTCTTGAACCCGCTCGCCGGGATGGCGATCGGCGCGATTACCGGGGCAGGATTCGGAGCCTTGTCGGGTTCGCTGACGGACTACGGCATTCGTGATGATTTTGTGAAAAAGCTCGGTGACACGATCCCGCCGGGGTCTTCGGCGCTTTTCATCCTGTTCAGAAGCGCGACCGAAGACAAGGTTTTGGCCGAGATTCAGCCATATAAACCACGGATCCTTAAGACATCCCTGCCGAATGAGGCTGAGCAGCGACTCAAGACTGTCCTGAGCAAGGCTGCCTGACAAGAGAAACGACGCGTGTAACGGGACCTTCAGAACTGGGATCAAACCGGCGGCGTCCTTGCCAGTTATGTACTTTCGCGGCCGAACAATCTCCGCTTTTGTAGATGTTTGTGAGAAATTTCCAGCTCTCGGAGCAGCACGTGCTCTGGACACCGTGAAGGCGACGACTCCGAACTTATACCCGAGGAAGTATGGTAGGCTGAAGCGAGGCAAGTAACGACGAGTTCTGATGAGGCTAATGCCAAAGCATCATTGTGCTAGCGCTCGATGCGCGGGAGAAAGCGTCGAAGTTGCCGACATGAGTGGCCGGGTCTCACTCCGCTCCGGACCACCCAGCAGATCGGCAACCCGGCTGATGGACGGGTGCTGATCGCAGAAGCTGAGGATGGCGAGCGCGTTTGTGAGCCCGATGAAGGTGTCGAACAGCCCCCATCGCAAGGTCCAAAAGAAGATCGCGAACAGCACGACCATTGACGACAGCAAACGACCGGCCGCGCTGCGGTTCGACATAATTGCCCACCGCAAATTGTATACTGCTCAGACGCTCAGACCGGCGGAAGTACCCAGAATCGCCTGCCAGATCTCGAAATGCGTCATCGCCAGAAGCGTTGGAAACCGAGGAGGCCCGGACGATCTGGCCGATGCCCCCAACGGCAGATATCGACGCCACGAGGGCATGGATTCCGGATCCGCAGACCCTCTTGTCCCAGGAGAGCACCCTGGCAACATGACCCGTCGCGTTTCCAACCATCCCCCCGCCACACGCGCCGATCAGCGCCAAGCGCGTCTGCCGACTGTCCGCATGGCTACCCGGCGGCCGGGGAGTGACGCTCGATCACGTGCACGACTTCATACAGGTGTGAGTCCGCCTGGCTGATGGCGCGAACCTGACCAAAAACGTGATCTGCTTGCCCGGAAATAACGAGCCAGTCCTGAGCCTTCTGCCACTGGCCATAGTAGAGGACCCGATTCCCGTCGAGACTGCGATGCAGCGTCGCTGAAATGAAGCCCGGCAGCGCTTCAAACTGCTTGCTCTCGTTGATCCAGTGCTCAATGAGCCGGGGCTGCTTTTCTGGCTCCACGGGAAACACCGTGATCATGGTCGCTAAAGAGGAGGCCTGTTCGATGGTCGCCTCTGCCGCCCCGCTGGCTGTGCTCTGGGAAACTACCTCATAAAGATGCGGGTCCGGTTGACTGATGGCAAATGCCCAAGCAAACAGCTGACGCTGATTGGCAGGATTAGAGATAGCCCGCCAATCCTCGGCCTTCTTATACTGCGCGTAGTTGATGACGCGTGTCCCGTCGATACTGCGGTGCAGAGACGCAGCCACGAAACCGGAAAACGCTTCAAACCGTTTTCGCTCCTTGAGCCAGCCCTCAATGACTTGGTGCTGCCTCTCCGGCTCAACAATAAACACATTGATCATCGGGACAACACCATTAGTTGGCGAGATCTTCATAGCTGATTCCTCCCTGCGAAATGGGACGTATGAAGCTGGTGGTTAGCGTGAGAGAGCGACTGGTTATCCCATCGAGGCTCTGCCGTCCCCTTCCCGTTAAAGAGTTTCTCCCGTTTCCTCCTCCAGACGTTGGATGTGCTCGTCAATCCAGCGCATCTCGCTGTGGATGCTACTCCATCGAAAACTCATAATGCGCAGGATATGAGTCCGGTGCTGTTCAGGGATGCGAGGGTGAGCCAGAATGCGCTGCTGGTCACCGCTCAGATACAAGTCTTCGATTTGCAAGAATCCTCGATACTGCCAGAGCACCGTGAGTTGCTGGTCGGCAGAAAGGGAGTCAAAGTTATTGAGTTTAATCAGGAAGAGGTCGCGATAATCGGCAGAGTAATTCCCCGGCTTTTGCATCAAATCGGCGAACCGCCGCCTGCCGGCATCCGTAATTCTATAGGGTTTGCGAGACCTTGCACTTGTCCCGGCTTGCTCGCGCTCTTCAGCCGCGTACTCACCAAGAGAGGTCACCAACCCTTTGCGCTCAAGTTGGCGGATCAAGGGATAAATGATGCCCCAACTGATCTGGCGGAATGGTCCGAGGAGGCGACTGAGGATTTCGCGGAGTTCATAGCCGTGATGAGGTCCATCCATCAGTTCTCCCAGCACAAAGAGTTCGTACATCGACCGCTTGTGGGCACCACTGGCCCCACCCGGTTTCGGAGAAGAGAAATGCTCTGTTTGCGCCTCGTCTGGTTCACGACTCATGAGAAGTATATCTTTCTGATATAGGTTTTTATATCAGAAAGATATATCCGTCAAGAGCAATGAAACGCACTCTGGGCCAGCATGCAGCTACTGCGACCGTTCTTGATCAAGGCCATTTCACCAGTAGGTTCGTGAGCCCGCCGGGGTCATCCTGACGAATTCGATCACGGCGTTGAACACGATCGGCCAGCGGCGTTGGTCGAGGGGAGTCACTCTGACCCGAGTGATCGGGCGAGAACCTTGTGGAGCACCGGGCCTACTCTTGCTACAGTTCGCCTCGCTCTTCGGGAGCCGGCGGGCGCAAC
>JASHRR010000790.1 GCA_030037185.1 Xanthobacteraceae bacterium
TGTGCGCAGCGGCGAATGGCTCAAGGGGCCAATCGGGCTCGGCCGCAGCATCGGCGGCAAGACCTTGGGCGTGGTCGGGCTTGGCGGCATCGGCCGCGCCATCGCGGATCGCGCCCAGGCGTTCCGCATGAAGGTGCTCTGGCATGGACCGCGACCGAAGCCCGCTATACCCTACCAATACGTTTCTGACCTCGTCGAATTGGCGCAGCGCAGTGATTTTCTGGTGGTCGCGTGCAAAGGCGGCGAAGAGACGCGCGGCCTCATCTCCGCTGCCGCGATCGAGGCGCTTGGACCCGAAGGAACGCTGATCAATATTGCGCGCGGCAGTGTCGTGGACGAGCCAGCGCTGCTCGAACGCCTGCGCGACGGCCGGCTCGGTTTTGCGGCACTTGATGTATTCCAGAACTCGCCACGGATCGCACCGATGTTCCTTGAATTGCCTAACGTGCTGCTGCAACCGCACCATGGCAGCGCGACCGTGGAGACCCGCACCGCCATCGGCCAGCTGATGATCGACAACCTGACGGCGCATTTCGCCGGCCGCAAGCTGCCGACGCCGGTGACTTGAGCTAAGGTTCGCCGGTTCGGACGATATCGATGGACAATCCGGCCCAGATCACGATCGAGAACGTGTCCCATCACTACCGGCCGGCGGTCGGCAGGGAGGTGCTGGCACTGGAAAACGTGTCGCTCACGGTGCGGGCGCACGAATTCCTCGCCTTGCTCGGTCCTTCCGGTTGCGGCAAATCGACTCTGCTCTATCTGGTCGGCGGTTTTCTCCCCATCGAGAGCGGAAAAATCCTCGTTGACGGCCGGTTGGTGGCCGGACCCGGTCCCGACCGCGGCATCGTATTCCAGAGCTTTGCGCTATTCCCGTGGAAGACGGTGCGCAAGAACGTGCTTTACGGGCTTGAGCGCCAGGCGTTGCGGCGCGCCGAGCGCGAGGCGCGTGCGCAGGCCTTCATCGATCTCGTCGGCCTGAGGGGATTTGAGGAAAGCTATCCCTCGCAGCTTTCTGGCGGCATGAAACAGCGCGTCGCCATTGCCCGCACGCTCGCCTTCGACCCGCGCATGCTGCTGATGGATGAGCCGTTCGGCGCCCTCGACGCGCAGACCCGCAGCCTGATGCAGGGCGAACTGCTCGCCATCTGGGAGAAGACCCGCAAGACTGTGATCTTCGTTACGCACGACGTGCACGAAGCCGTGTATCTTGCGGAGCGGGTCGCCGTCATGACGGCAAGACCCGGATGCATCAAGGCAATTGTCGATACCAGGTTCGACAAAGCGGACCCGCAGGTCCATCGCACCAAGCTGTTCGTCGACAAGGTCGACGAGGTATGGACCCTGGTCCGCGACGAAGCGGTCAAGGCGCTTGCGAGGCAGCCGCGGTAAGCTCGCGATGCCTAAAGGCGGGGCTTTTGTCCCAGCCGCTAGGCAGCGGCTTAACAGACCCGCTCACAAGAGGAGACGTTGCAGACAGGCTCAAGATTCACCCTGAGGGGTGCTTCCTTGAAGCTCGGGGCTCTGAAAGGCAGGGCTTAAGACAAGCTCGGGATAAGCCCGAAACGGTCTTGCTCAAACGCTCCTGTGCAACATGGTCGAGGGGACTGCCCGCCAGGGCGGCGTCACTGGCCGTTGAGGGCAATGTCGAGGAGACGAAGTTGGCAGTGTTCGTTTTAGGCAAGCGCAAGAAACCGCTGATGCGGTGTTGTGAGAAAAGGGCCCGTCTGCCTCTCACTCGCGGCCGTGCGGTTGTTGTGCGTCGCTATCCTTTGACGATCCGCCTGAAGGATCGCGTCGGGGCCGAGGTTCGACCGGTCAGGGTCAAGCTTGATCCCGGTAGCAAGACCACTGGGATTGCCGTCGTTACTGACGAGGACGGGAACAAGCCGGCTGAGGTTCTCTGCCTGATTGAACTCTGCCACCGCGGGTGGCAGATCAGCGAAGCCGTTACGGTAAGGGCGTTGCGACGGCGCCGCCGCGGGGCCAATCTTCGCGCCAGCGGCTCTTTCAGAGTAGGCAATGCCGACGGAATCAGCGCCGAGGACTGCAAACGTCTCAATTGCGCGGACGGCTATGGCTGCCAGCGCCTCCTCCCCACCCCCGACGGGCGGGGTTTCCCGCGCGGAGGATTTTGATGACCGGCGTTCCGGTTTCCAAGACGTTGTTCGCGCGGAGCGGCCTGGCTCGCTATGCGCCTCTGCTGATCCTTGCTTTCGCTTGGGAGGCAGCGTCTCGCCTGCATTTGGTATCGTCGCTGGCGCTGCCGCCGCTCACTGATGTCGCGCGGGCCTGGATCGAACTTGTCCAATCGGGCGAGCTCGTCAGCAATGGGCTGTCCTCGCTCTATCGTGCCGGCGCCGGCCTTGCCCTCGCGGTCATCGTCGGCGGCGGGCTCGGAATCTTCATGGCCGTCTCGCGGCCGGTGAATGCGGCGCTCGGACCATTGGTCGAGCTGTTCTATCCGATGCCAAAATCGGCGCTGATCCCGGTCACAGTGCTGTGGCTCGGTTTTGGCGACGGTTCGAAAATCCTCCTCATCTTTCTCGGCTGCATGCTGCCGGTGACGATTGGCGCCTACAATGGTGCACGCGGCAGCGACCAGCACCTCATATGGTCGGCGCGCAGCATGGGCGCCCGCGGGCTGCGGATGATTTGGGAGGTGGTGGTGCCGAGCGCCCTGCCGGAACTGCTCAACGGTGTTCGCACCGCGCTCGCGCTCTCGTTCATCCTGCTGGTGAGTTCCGAGCT
>JASHRR010000791.1 GCA_030037185.1 Xanthobacteraceae bacterium
CATTGGCCAGGCTCGCATGGACAGACATGCTTTGGGCTGCGCTCGGCAGCACGCCCGCAAAAAGAGCATCGGCTTTGCGGCGCCAATTTTCGTCGCCGGTCAGGATGGCGAGGCGGACAAGGTTTTGCGCGGCGAGGCCGTGTGGATTGGGCGTTGCTTCGTCAAGCGTCGAATCGGGGCGCAGGATCAGGCCTTCAGCGTCATCGGCCGTCAGGTAGTAGCCGCCGGTGTCTGCTCGGGCATAGTGGCGGTCGAGAGCCTGCTGCCACTGGCATGCCCGCGCGAGATAATCCGGTGTGGCGGTCGCCTCGTAGAGGGCCAAAGCGGCTTTGGTCATGGCGGCGTGGTCGGACGCAAGGCCCGGGTAGAGCAGTTTTCCGTCCCGCCACGAATGGCCGAGGCGGTCGCCTCTTGTCATCTGATGTTCGATGAATGCGAATGCGGTTCGGGCGCTGGCAAGCCACGCCGGCTTGTTGAGCATGGCGCCGGCATTTGCGAGAGCTGCGATCATCAGCCCGTTCCAATCGGCCAGCACCTTGCTATCGAGGCCGGGTCGCACCCGCTGGTCGCGCGCCGCGAGGAGCTTTTTTCGCAGTGCAGCAAGGCGGCTCTCATCCTCCGGTAGGCTGCGGCGGGCTGCGGCGGGCTGTTGGGAAGAACGTAAGCAAGTAAGTCTGTTTAGGATATTTTGTCCTTCGAAATTTCCGCTGGCCGACACATCATAGCATTGGCAAAAATAGGTGGCGTCCAGCGGACCAAGAAGGGCGTCGATTTCGGCACGCGACCAAAGGTAGAATTTGCCTTCCTGGCCTTCCGAATCGGCATCAAGCGAGGCGCAAAACGCGCCCTGCGCGGTGGACATCTCGCGAAGCAGCCAGTCGAACGTCTCTTGGGCCCGCTGCAGGAACAACATCCGCCCGCCGCGCCGATACGCGAGGGCAAGGAGCTCCAGAATTTGGGCATTGTCGTAGAGCATTTTCTCGAAATGCGGCACCAGCCATTTTTCATCGACCGCGTAGCGGGAGAATCCTCCCCCCAGGTGGTCATAGATGCCGCCTTCGCACATGTGCTCGAGGGTAAGCTCCACCAGCTCAAAGAATCTTGGCTCGCGCTGCCGCAAGCCGGCGCGCCAAAGAAGTTCCAGGATCGAACACTGCGGAAATTTTGGTGCCTGGCCCAGCCCGCCGTTGGTTTGATCGAAGGCGCGTGCGATGGCGAGTGCCGCATGGTCCAACGCACCGGCTCCGACCGCAACCTGACCGGTCGGCTGGGACGGCGCCGCCAGCGCCGCCATAAGGGCGGCGCGATGATGTTCGATGCGCTGCGGTTCGTCGCGGAACAGGCGGGCGACTTCCCTCAGCACGTCGACGAAAGAAGGCCGCCCGTAACGGGCGGTCTTGGGGAAGTACGTGCCTCCCCAAACCGGCTCGCCGTCGCTGGTGAGAAACATGGTTAGCGGCCAGCCGCCGCGCTCGCCAAGATGGTGCAGCGCCGACATGTAGATTTGGTCGATGTCGGGCCGCTCCTCGCGGTCCACTTTGATGTTGACGAACAACTCGTTCATGACGGCGGCGACCTGTTCGTCTTCGAAACTCTCGTGGGCCATGACGTGGCACCAATGGCAGGCCGCGTAGCCGATCGACAGCAGGATCGGCTTGCCGGTGCGCTTGGCGTGTCGCAGGGCGTCTGGGCTCCACGGCCACCAGTCGACCGGATTGGTCTTGTGCTGCAGTAAATAGGGACTCGTCTCGTGGGCGAGACGGTTTTCGTGCCGGGAGGACGTCGTCATCATGTTCGATTGAACTCGAAATTCGGCCGATCCGATGCCGCTCGCTTCTTGGTCTGCGCGAACACATAGTCTACAGGAGCGAACTTCCCAGGGCTCGCGCTTTCTCGCCGCCGGTGGCGTGCGCAGCCAACAGGCGCTGAAAAATAAACCATGTCCGACCAGCGAGACACCATCTTTGCGTTGTCATCCGGGCGTGCGCCGGCCGCCATTGCGGTTGTGCGGGTCAGCGGCCCGCGGGCAGGGGATGCCATGGTGGCACTGGGCGGACGGCTACCCGAGCCGCGACAAGCGACCCTGCTGCGGCTCAAACGCCGATGCGGCCCTGCGGCCGATCAGGCGCTCGAACCGGTCGATGATGCGGTGGTGTTGTGGTTCCCGGGGCCGCGCAGCGAAACTGGCGAAGATACGGCCGAATTCCACCTCCATGGCGGGCATGCGGTGATTGCGGCGGTGCTCACCGCGCTGGGCGAAGTCGACGGCCTTCGGCCCGCAGAGCCGGGCGAGTTCACGCGGCGCGCGTTCGCCAATGGAAAGCTCGATCTGACCAGAGTGGAGGGCCTGGCGGACCTGATCGGGGCGGAAACGGAAGCGCAGCGCCGCCAGGCCTTTCGACAGCTCAAAGGTCTGTTGGGTGATCGGGCTGATGAATGGCGGGAGAGATTGACACAAGCGCTCGCTCTGGTCGAGGCAGTGATCGATTTCGCCGAAGAGGATGTCGTATCGGATAAGCTGATCGCGCCCGCCTTGGCGACCGGCAAGGAGCTCGAGCGCGAGATTCGCGGTGTTTTGGCGGACTCCTGGCGGGGCGAGCGGTTGCGGGAGGGGCTGACGGTCGCGGTCGCGGGTCCGGTGAATGTGGGAAAGTCGAGCATCGTGAACCGGCTGGCGAAGCGGTCGGCGGCCATTGTGTCTCCCTATGCGGGGACCACGCGGGATATCATTGAAGTTCACCTCGATCTCGGCGGATATCCGGTGACTGTCCTTGACACGGCGGGACTGCGGGACACCGGCGACCCGGTCGAACAGGAGGGGGTACGGCGGGCGCTGGGGCGGGCCGGAGCAGCGGATCTTGTGCTATGGGTTATCGACGCCACGCTGTCAGATCGCGTGCCGCCGCCGCCCGAGCTCGCGGGGCCGGGCGCGCCGCCGCTGTGGATGGTGGCGAACAAGAGCGATTTAGCCGGATGCAAAAGGCGCGAGCACGTCGCGAAGGCGCCTGCAGGGTCATGCTGCTGGATCTCGGCGCTGACCGGAGAGTCATTTGATGAACTTGAGGAGGGGCTGGCCGGGTTTGCACGGCGGTTCTTTGCCGGCGGCGGCGAAGGGGGCGTGGTGACGCGACAGAGGCATCGCGCCGCGTTGGCAGAGTGTGCGGATGCGCTGGGGCGGGCCGGCCGGGAGGGGGCATGCGGGCGTGAGGACATCATCGCCGAGGAGCTTCGCCTTGCCGCCCGGGCATTGGGGCGACTGGTCGGGCGAGTGGATGTGGAAAGCGTTCTTGACGTGATTTTTCGCGATTTCTGTATCGGGAAATAGCATGTTTCACGTGAAACACAGGCCGGCACCCGCCGGCTTCCTTTACATCACATGGGAGCGGTTCTGCCGGCCTAGAGATGCGGTATGATGTGATCGTGATCGGCGGCGGCCACGCGGGCTGCGAGGCAGCCGCCGCGGCGGCCCGGATGGGCGCCACTACGGCGCTCGTCACCCAGCGGTTTGCGACGATCGGCGCCATGTCTTGTAACCCGGCGATCGGTGGTCTCGGAAAGGGGCACCTGGTGCGCGAGATCGACGCCCTCGACGGCCTGATCGGCCGGGTGGCGGATCTCGCGGGGATCCAGTTTCGCGTCCTTAATCGCCGCAAGGGCCCGGCGGTACGCGGGCCGCGCGCGCAGGCCGACCGCCGCCTTTATGCGGCTGCGATGCAGGACGCGATCGCAGGCCATGGCAATCTGACCGTCATTGTCGGGGAGGCCGAAGATCTGCTCAGCGCCGACAGCAGGGTCACCGGCATAGCACTTGCGGACGGCCGGACCTATCAGGCCGAAACCGTTATTGTGACGACCGGAACGTTCCTGCGCGGGCTCATCCACATCGGCGATCAGACGATTCCGGCAGGACGGGTCGGGGAGGCGCCGGCGGTCGGACTTTCGCGCACGCTGGAGCGTCTCGGCTTCACCCTCGGAAGGCTCAAGACCGGCACGCCGCCGCGGCTCGATGGCCGCACAATCAAGTGGTCACAGATCGAAATGCAGCCGGGGGATGATCCGCCCGAGCCCTTCTCGGTGCTCACCGGCACGATTGCCAACCGGCAAATCCAATGCGGCATCACCCGGACGACCCAGGCCACGCACGCGATAATCCGCGCCAACGTCCTGCGTTCACCGATGTATTCGGGGCAAATCCAAAGTCGAGGACCGCGCTACTGCCCGTCCATCGAGGACAAGATCGTCCGCTTTGGCGAGCGCGACGGACATCAGATATTCCTCGAGCCAGAGGGTCTCGATGATCCGATCGTCTATCCGAATGGCATCTCCACGTCGCTGCCGGCCGAGGTCCAGCAGGCGTTCGTCGCAACCGTTCCGGGACTGGAACGCGCGACGGTCACCCGTCCCGGCTATGCCATCGAATACGATCACGTCGACCCGCGGGAATTACATCCGACTCTGGAAACCAAGCGGCTTGGTGGCCTGTTCCTGGCGGGTCAGATCAACGGCACCACGGGATACGAAGAGGCAGCCGGACAAGGCCTGGTGGCAGGTCTCAATGCCGCGGCGCGCGCCCGGCGATCGCCGGAGATCACATTTGACCGCTCTCAATCTTATCTCGGCGTGATGATCGATGACCTCGTCACCCGGGGTGTGACCGAGCCGTACCGGATGTTCACGTCGCGGGCTGAGTTTCGCCTGTCCCTGCGGGCCGACAATGCCGACCAACGCCTGACGGAGCGGGGGATCGAGATCGGGTGTGTCGGGGGGAGGCGCCGGGACTTGCACCGCGCCAGGATGGCCGCTCTGACGGCGGCGCGCAACAGGGTCCGCAGCCTGACGGTGACGCCGCGCGAGGCGGAACGGTCTGGCGTTACGCTGAACCGGGACGGGCAGCGCAGAACCGCATTCGAGCTTTTGTCTTATCCCGATATCGGCTTTGCGGACATTGCCCGGATGTGGCCGGAGCTTCTCGGCCTTCCGCCCGGCGTTGCGGCTCAGCTGGAGATCGACGCCAAATATGCGGTGTACCTGGACCGGCAAGCCGCCGAAGTCGCCGCATTCAAGCGAGACGAGGCCGTCGAAATCCCCCCGGCGCTCGACTACCAAGTGGTGCCCGGCCTTTCAAACGAGGCGCGGCAAAAGCTTTCGGCGACGCGGCCGCGGACGATCGGCCAGGCGAGCCGCCTCGACGGGATCACTCCGGCAGCCTTGGTCTTGTTGGCGGCCTTCGTCCGGCGAGGCCATTTTAGGGCGGCGTCGCAGAGATCATTGCAGGCTGATGAGCCGGATGCAGCAAGCGGCAATTGACCTCAACGCAGATCGCGAAAGGGCGATCGCGATGGTCGGTGTTTCACGTGAAACGCTTGCGCGCCTGGACCGCTTTACCGAACTGCTGCTCGCCTGGCAGTCGCGCATAAATCTCATTTCGCCGAAGGCCATTCCGTCGCTTTGGACGCGCCATGTGGCGGACTCCCTGCAGCTTCTCGAGATGGTCGAGCCGCCTGCCGGCAGCTCCGCTCCGCAGGCGACGCAGCACAGAACGGGCGGTATCTGGCTTGATCTTGGTTCCGGGGGTGGCTTTCCGGGACTCGTGATCGCCTGCGCGCTGGCGGGGGTTCCCGGCGCCCGGGTGCATCTCGTCGAGAGTAATCTGAAGAAAGTCGCGTTTTTGCGGGAGGTGATTCGCCAAGCGAAACTCCCGGCAATCGTTCACGCCGCACGAATCGACACCATCGCCACGACGCTTGGCGGCCCGGTAGACTATGTGACGGCCCGCGCCTTGGCGCCGCTGCCCGAGCTGTGCGAGATGATTGCTCCGTGGCTAAAAAAGGGTGCAAAAGCTCTTTTGCCGAAGGGACAAGATCTAGAGAGAGAATTGACCGAGGCTACTAAAAATTGGAATATCGAAGCCACCAGCGTACCCAGCAAGACAAGCAAGGCGGGGCGGATCCTGATCGTCCACGCCCTGTCAAAGCGCCTCCCGACGCTACCCTCGAACCGGCGGAGAGATTAGGCTGGGGAATGTCGAGACGAGAGGAGGGGATCATGTCCGGGCCAGCGATCGTTGCTTCCAGTCCACCTGAGATTCGCCGGCCGCGCGTTTTGGCGATTGCCAACCAGAAGGGGGGCGTTGGCAAGACTACCACCGCGATTAATCTTGGCACTGCACTCGCTGCGGTTGGAGAAAGCGTCTTGATCGTCGATCTCGATCCGCAAGGCAACGCCTCTACCGGACTCGGCATCGATCGCGCCTGCCGTCGCTTCTCCACCTATGATGTCCTGGTCGGCGAGACTCCGCTCCGTTCGGCCGTGATGGCGACTTCGGTTACCCGTCTGTCGATTGCACCCTCCACGCTTGATCTGTCGGGCTTCGAACTGGAGGTCGGGCATGCGCGAGACCGGGCGTTTCGGCTTCGTCGTGCAATCACGCCGTTTGCATCGGCCAACCCCGAGGAGACCCAATTCAGCTACATCCTGGTTGACTGTCCGCCGTCATTGAATCTTTTGACCGTCAACGCCATGGCGGCCGCCCATGCCATCCTGGTGCCGCTGCAATGCGAGTTCTTCGCGCTCGAAGGATTGTCGCAACTGCTTAAAACCGTCGAACAGGTCAAGCAGACGCTCAATCCGGAACTGACCATCCACGGCATCATTCTGACCATGTTCGATGCCCGCAACAAACTGTCGGGGCAGGTCGTTGCCGACGTGCGCGAGTTCATGGGCAAGAAGGTCTATGACACCATCATCCCGCGCAACGTGCGGATATCGGAGGCCCCCTCCTATGGGAAGCCGGTGCTGGTCTATGACCTCAAATGCGTGGGCAGCGAGGCCTATCTGCGTCTCGCCACCGAGATCATCAGGCGCGAGCGGGAATTGACCGCCGCTTTACCGAACTGATGGAGCCCAAGCCGGGAGGGCGGGGCCGCAAGGGACGAGACAAAACGACGTGAACGATTTCGCAGGAGAGCCCGCCATGGCGGAAGAGTCGACGCGGTCGCGGCTGGGACGCGGCCTGGCGTCCCTGATCGGTGATATGGGGGCCGAAAGCAACGCCGCCGCCTCCGAGCGGGTGCGCAGCCAGCGCCGGGTGCCGATCGAGTTTCTTCGCCCCAATCCGCGCAATCCGCGCCGTGAATTTCCGGCCGCCCAGCTCGACGAGCTGGCAAGCTCGATTAAGCAACGCGGCCTGATTCAGCCGCTCGCCGTCCGGCCGGTGCGCGGCGCCGGCGATGCCTACGAGATCATCGCCGGCGAGCGGCGCTGGCAGGCGGCCCAGCGCGCCGGCTTGCATGATGTTCCGGTGGTGGTGCTCGACGTCAGCGATGCCGAAGCGCTCGAACTCGCCATTGTCGAGAACGTGCAGCGCGAGGATCTCAATCCGCTCGAAGAGGCCGCGGGCTACCAATCGCTGATCGATGAATTCAAATACCACCAGGATGAAATTGCCAAGGTCGTCGGCAAGAGCCGCAGCCATGTGGCCAACACCTTGCGCCTCCTGAAGCTTCCCGAGTTCGTCAAGTCCACCATTCGCTCCGGGCAGGTGTCGGCCGGCCACGCAAGGGCATTGATCGGACACCCGGAACCCGAGCGGGTGGCGCGCCAGATCATCGAGCGCGGCCTCAACGTGCGCCAGGTGGAGGCGTTGGTTCGCAACCACGATAAGGCCCGCGGACGCCACCGACCTCAAAAGGAAGCCGACACGGTCGCGATGGAGAAGCGCGTGTCGGATGCGCTGGGTCTCACTGTCACGGTCGATCACCGCGGCAACGGCGGGGCCGTGCACATCAAATATCGCACGCTCGATCAGCTGCGCGACGTCGTGCGCAGGCTCGAGCGGGCACCTTAGCGCCCGGGGGTCGCCGCTGCCGAAAGGCGGTGCACGCCCCGAGCGAACTGATCGGCCCGGCCGCAGGGGCTTTGCCGTACCGGCTAGGTTTCCGCCGGCCACTGTTTGCCTCGGGCCGCCATCGCAATCGAAATCAGCGCCCGTTGCACGATCGGATAGGCCAACTTCGAACACGTGCGGACCGCCAGCGAGCGGTCACCGAGTTGGGAGATCACCCGCGCAAGCCGGTCGGAGGTCCAACGCTCCAGTGCGGCGCCGACCGCCCTCACACGACTGAAGTGGATGGGCGGGGTGGCGCGCCTGACGACGTCGTCGATCGAGGTTCCTGATTCTACCGCGAGGCGGGAGAGGTGGAGCGCCGCTGCGCGTCGAATGCACGCTGCAGCGATCGTGGTTGCCGAAACGCCGCTCGCTTGGACTTTCGCGAAATTGGCCTCGACGTCGTCGGTCCAGCCCGCGAATGCCGCATCGATCAGGCTTTCCACCGCCGCAAGGGTGGCGTCGGCCACCACCGCCATCACATCCCCCACATCGATGGTGGCGTTGCCCACCGCATAAAGCGTGAGCTTTTCGAGCTCCGAACGGGAGGCGGAGCGGTCCGCTCCAAGCAGTGATACCAGCAAACCGCGTGCACTGGGCGTTATCGCCATTCCGGCGCGGCGCATTTCTTCGTCGATCAGGCGGCCAAGGTCGCGAGCGGAGTCCGCGTAGCATGGCAGCGCCGCGGCAACCGGATCGCGCTCGCACAACGTGCGCAACGGCGTGCCCCGTTTCAGATCACCCGCCTCGATGATGACGCGACAATCGATGCCCGGCGGCGCAGCCAGCAGGCGCTCCAGCGCGGCGGCGAAATTCCGCCCGCCGGCCTTGACCAGGACCGCCCGCCGGCCACCCA
>JASHRR010000792.1 GCA_030037185.1 Xanthobacteraceae bacterium
CATGCGCCAGCGGGTTGCGATCGCCCGGACCCTCGCCTCCGGGCCGAAGATCCTCTTGATGGACGAGCCCTTTGCTTCGCTCGACGAGCAGACCCGCCTGCTGCTCGGCGACAAGGTGCTGCAGATTCAGCAGGATCTTGAGCAGACCACCCTGCTGATTACCCACAACATCACCGAAGCGGTTCAGCTTGCCGATCGCGTTCTGGTGATGACCTACCGGCCCGGCCGGGTGAAACGCATGGTCGAGATCGAGCTGCCCCGTCCGCGCTCCTCTGATGTGGTGTCGAGCGAGGTGTTCGGCCGCTATGTGGCGGCAATCTGGAGCGATCTGCGCGAAGAGGCGACCCGCGGCATGCAGGATGAGGAATCGCGCGCCCTGCATGCGGGAGAGGCCTCATGAGGGCGGCAGCTCTGACGCGCACACGGCTGTTGCCGTTCGCGCTCGGGCTGGGCACGCTGGTGGCCGCGATCGTTGTGGCCGAGGCGCTGATCCGGATCGGGGCGATCAACCGTTTCATCGTTCCCCTGCCCTCCCAGATTGCGCTCGCGTTCGGGCGCGTCATCGTCGAGGAGGATATTGCGGGGCGCTTCCGACTCACGTTCCTGGAGGCGTTGGCCGCGGGGGCGATGATCACGGTTGTCGGCGTTTCGTTGGGCCTGCTTCTGTTCCGGATCAATATCCTGCGCCGGGCGACCGAGACCTGGGTCGCCGCTCTGGCGTCCGCGCCGACCGTGCTGATGTACCCGCTGTTCCTGGTGATCTTCGGTCGCAGCGCTTCAACCATCATCATGATGGGGTTCGTGGCCGGGCTACCGCCGGTGATCCTCAAGAGCATCGAGGGGCTGACCGCAACGCGCCGCGTGCTCATCAATGTGGGCAGGAGCTTCAATCTCACCAGCGCGCAATTGTTCACGAAGATCTTGTTCCCCTCGGCGTTGCCGACGATTTTCGTCGGCATCCGCCTCGGGCTGATTTTCACTTTGATCAACGTGGTGGGTGTCGAGTTCCTGATCAATTTCGGCGGACTCGGCCAGCTCATCAATGATCTCGCCGAGCGCTATGACTTGCCCGGCACATACGCGGCGATCTGTTTCGTCATCCTGGTCAGCGTGTGCTTTTTCCTCGTCACCGAATGGATCGAGCGATGGCTGAGGCCGGTCGACTGAATTTACCTGCCGCTCCCAAGGTCGGCAGCAAGCTGCGGACAATGATCCGGGCCGAACCGGTGATGGTCGTCCGCGCCGCCATCATCGCCTTCATTCTGGCGTCGTGGGAGGTGGTTGCGCAGTCCGGTCTGCTCTACCGCGACGTGGTGCCCTCGCTGCTGGCGATCGCGGCTGCGATCGTCAAACTGCTCTCGACGCCCGATTATTACTGGCATCTGTGGGCGACGGCGAGCGAGGTCGGCATCGGTCTCATGGTCGGTGGCCTGTCGGGGCTCCTGATCGGGCTGGTGCTCGGCGGCAATCGCCTGTTGTCGAAAGCCTTCGAGCCCTATCTCTACTATTTGGGTCCGACCCCGAAGATCATTTTTTTCCCTGTCATGATCATGTGGTTCGGGGTCGGTCCTGGCTCGAAGATCGCGATGGGGTCGATCTCGTGTTTCTTTCCGATCGCGCTGTCGGCCGCCGCCGGCATGCGCCAGATCGACACGGTCCTCATCCGGGTCGGCCAAAGCTTCCGTGCCAATATCTGGCAGATGGCGACAAAAATCTACCTCCCGGCGATGCGTCATCCGATTATCAACGGCGTGCGGCTCGGGCTCGGTGTCGCCATCATCGGCACGCTTCTGGCAGAGACCAAGCTGTCGAACCGCGGCGTCGGATTTCTGATCATCCAGGCCTACAGCCTGTTCGACATGCCGCGCATGTACGCGATGCTGATCGTCCTGTTCGTGCTGGCGATCGGCGCGAATGCCCTGGTCGGCCGGCTGGGCGGACTGAGCGCAATCCGGCAGCGCTGATGATGACGTGCATCGCGACCGCAGCCCGGGAAATCGGGGACCGCCTTTTCATCAGGCGAGGCTATCGCGGGTTTCGCTGGCGCTCGACCTGGGTACCTGGCAGCAAGGGTGGGCAGCCGTCGCTTTGCCGACCCGCCGGCAAGCGCCTGAAAATAACACCAGGAGGAAACACATGAAGAGGTTGGCCACCTTCACTCTCGCCGTCGCAGCCGCCGCCCTCATAACCTTCCCGCCCCGCGCCGACGCCGACGATCTCCTCAAGCTCACCATCGGCCAGCGCGGCAATTGGGACACGGCCATCGCTCAGCTTGGGAGCAAGGCGGGCATCTTCAAGAAAAACGGCATCGCGCTCGATATGGTCTACACCTCGGGCAGCGGCGAGACCCTGCAGCCGATCATCGGTGGCGCTGTCGACCTTGGCCTCGCAGTCGGCACGCTGGGCGCGATTGCGGCCTATGCCAAAGGTGCGCCGGTACGCATCATTGGAGCGCAGGCCACCGGCGCCGCCGACTACTGGTATGCCAAGGCATCCTCGCCGGTGAGGAGGCTCACCGATCTCACCGACAAGAACACCATCGCGTTCTCCACCAACGGCTCATCGACCAACAGCGTCGTTCGCGCCTTCATCGACGAATTCAAACTCAAGGTGAAGCCGATGGCGACGGGCAATCCGTCATCCACGCTTACAGCCGTCATGACGGATCAAGTCGACGTGGGATGGGCTTCGCCGCCGTTCGGCCTCAAGGAGATCGAGGAGGGCAAGACCCGCGTCGTGGCGCGCGCGACCGACTCCGTGCTGGTGCGCGGCCAGACTATCCGGGTGATCGTTGCCAACACCGACGCACTCGCCAGGCGCAAGGATGCGATCGACCGATTTATGAAGGGCTACCGCGAGTCGATTGCCTACATGTACAGCGATAACCCGCAGGTCATGAAGGACTATGGCGAGTTCGCTGGCGTCTCGCAAGCCGTCGCCAAACGCGTGCGCGACGATTTCTTTCCCAAGTCGCTGGTCGATCCCGATGACATTCATGGACTTGACGCGCTGATGGCGGAAGCCGTGACGCTGAAATTCATTGCCGCGCCGCTGACCAAGGAACAGGTCGCGGAGCTGGTGCAGATAAAGAAGTGACAGTTGCAGCCCGAAGTTGCGTCATTGCATCCGGGCTCGCGGATTTGCCAGCGACTTTCTGTTATCTCGGATACAAGGTCAGCAGCCGACCCTTTTCGTTTTCGGTCAGCGAAAACATGCGCGGCTGATCGGACCGGAACACAGCGGGCCGGCACGATGCCGGACGTCCGCACATCAACGTTGTGGGGTCGCTGTTGTGCCCCAAGCCGATGGCGTGTCCAAGCTCATGGGCAATGACATTGCGCGGCACGTTCGGCAGACTCATCGGCGGAAACCTTGTCCCGCGGATTCCCACGATCCGCTTCGGATTTTCGCCGAACGGGGGACTGGTGAACGAAACGAACGCCGACTCGGCGAGCACGATCGTGATGTCCCCTGGCAGGTCACGCAGGGCGGGCGCAATATTGGCCGAGCGGCCGCCGCCGCTCAGCACGTCCCTGCTCAGCACCTGCAGTTCCTCTTCGGGTATCGGTTGCACCACGTGCACGATGGCGCCGAGACGGAATCCCGAGCCGATCTCCGCCAGGCTCCCGTTCCAGAAAGCGACGGCTTCATCGACAGCCCGCAGGCGCGAATCGCCGGCGGCACCGACCACCGTGATTTTTGGCACATGCCGCCATGGCATACCGAGTTGGGCGCAGGCCGAGTCGGCCCTGAGGCTCGCGACGAAGAGGATCGAAGCCATCATGTAGTTCGTAACTTGCCACCGTCGCGTCGGCAGGTTCCACGTCATGGGTCACCAGCGCTCGCAGCATCAAACAAGCCTTAATTGCTCGTCTTCCTTAACCGGCAATTTGCGACCATAGGTTTTTCGCTTGTGCTTGGTTTCGGCATTGCTGCCGGCAGAACCGGCTTGGCTTTCAGGAAAGCGCTTTAACTCTTCCTTGGTTGGATATTTTGCCCGACCGACGAAAAGCAGCGGCTGGCATCCGAGGC
>JASHRR010000793.1 GCA_030037185.1 Xanthobacteraceae bacterium
AAGCACTGATCAATGGTTTCCTGCTGGGTTCCATCGCAACCTTGGAGGCGTTGGCGGATGATTGATCGGACATTTGAGACAGCGCCCAGAACGCCCATTCCACCGTACCGCGCAACGTCTCGATCACGAAGCTCGATAGCTTCGTGTCGTCCGGTTGAGGCACCCGACGGAACTGAAGCTATACCGCGATGCCCCTCCTCAAGCTCGGCCAGCACCCGAAGGGTAGGGTAACCACGGGAGTCGAGAATTTCGAAGGCATCGATATCTTTAATCGCGAGGCCCATGACGGATCTAATCCCGAAAAATCGTTGGAAACTCTCCCGGCACATTCAGGTAAAGGTGGCGCTTGAAGGAGACGGCGAGTTCAGCTAGTTCCTGCACCGACACCCACCGCCAAGCATTGAATTCGGGATGCGCGGTGCCGACCTTGATCTCGGCGTCATCTCCTTTAAAGAGCATCACGAACCATTTTTGGCGCTGCCCTTTCCAACGGCTCCGCCACGCCTTCTGGGCAAGTTGCTCAGGTACGTCGTAGTAAAGCCAGGCTTTGCTTTCGGCGAGCACCTCGAGGTTGGCCGTCCCGATCATCTCTTCGAGTTCACGCAGCGCGGCCTGACGCGGCTTCTCCCCACGACCAATCCCGCCTTGGGGCATCTGCCAGGCATCAGCTTGTGTGTCGGCCGGCCTCCCAACGAAGACCTCGTGTCGCCGATTCAACAACATGACGCCAACGCCTGATCGATAAGCCGACTCGGAGGCAGCTATCGACTTGCTCCGAAGCTGTACCGACACCGTATCGAGCATTGCTATCAGTTGGCGCTCGTCCGCATTATCTGCACGCATGACGAGACGAACCTCCGGCTCACCCAGAAGCATCGCCAAAGCGGGCTCAGCTGGTTTGGAGCGCCTGGGACTCGGTAGAAGCCGATGAAGTCCGTGGCAAGGCGCTTGTGCAGCCGCGGTTTTTTGTGAATGGGCCATGCCGATGCTCCTTTCGCCGCGACCCAGTCGCGGCGGCGTGCATAACAACGCTAGGAGTCATCAGCCTTGCGGCGGTTCCGGGGGTACTCCATCCCCGTCAACATCAATATCTCATCATAGCAGCGATCGCGTGTTCCATCAATCCAACGAGCGAACCCCAGCCGCGGTTTCCGTCAAGCCGAATTGGAGAGACATCCGACCCCAATCCTATTGTTTCAGCCCAGCACGGCGTTGAGAGGGTGCTCTTCCTCCGCTTGCAACCAACCACGGCCAGCCGAAGCCGGCTTTGACCCAGACGGTCGCGGAGTGATTTCAGGCGAGCGACAGGCGGGGGCACGCCACCGAGGCCAAGCACATCGATGACCTGATGGAGATTGGCGACGAGAGTGCCTGGCGCCCATTGATTGTCGCGCCTCTCTTCGCTTTGCTCTTAAGTTTTTCATGCGAATACTAGCTCATTCATCACCGTGAATTGTCGCCGTCCTCGCAGCTCAGTACCTCTTCACTATCATCCACTTCATCATCGAACGAATCACCCTCCTCGATTTGGGCGGACACATTTGTGAAAGATGAGGTATCGAGAGCTGCTTCCTGTTTCCGCAGCCATGCAAACAGATCGCCACGCTGGCCGCCGAGCGGACGAGCCCACCGCGAATTCTTGAATGGCTTCCCTTCCGCTCCCGCCCACCAGTATTCCTTCGTCACCATGAGTGACCAACCGTGGCGGCCTCCTCGTGTCAGGGTGAATATGTCGATGGTCACACTGTGCCTGGGGCCGGTAAAACTATGTCTCTCGCGCTCGAAATTCACGCCGTCGTGCGTCCAGCGCGTCAACCTCAAACCTGGATTGACAGTGCTAACCAGCAGGTCGAACATTCGGAAAAATGACGGGCGCGCGAGGCTCTTCATGGCGCGGTCCTCCCGAGGTCGAAGGCATGGCGCGACCCGCGGGCGGGTACATACCTCCAAGCAATGTCTGTCAACGTCGCTTTCATGGCTCAAGCCGCCTGTTCATTACGGCGACCAGAACAGGCACGGAGAGGAGCTGCAGTACGAGCGACAGGATCGCAACCCCCACGACCGAGTGGTCATACATGATTCCGAGAAGCGCGCTTCCGATGAACCACGCGATTCCGAACATGGTGTGAAACAGACCGAAGGCGGTGCCGCGACGACGGCTCGGCGCCATTGATCCAATGACCGCGCGCATTACAGATTCCTGCGCCCCCATTCCAACGCCCCAGCATATGACCCCAAGGCAAACGACGATCGGTCCGCCGAGAAGCGCCAATGGAGCCGAAAGGGCCGAGACAATCACGGCTGGAATCATCACTCTGATGCCGGCACGATCGAATAGCCGGCCAAGGCCGAGCGCTGCGATGGCGGCAGCCACCATCGCGAGCGCGTACAGCATGGGAACCAGTGGCGGAACAACCACCGAAGACTTGCCGAAGTGATAGGCCAGAAGTGAAAAATCCGCGTACCCGGCACCGATCAACGCCGCGCCCACCGAGTAGATCCAAAATTTCCGAGGAAGCGCCTGCGGCTCGCGGATCGGTTCAACGACTTCCAGGTCTCGGGGAGTCTGGAACTGGACTCGTGCGACCAACAACACAAGAATGGACAACAGCGCCGGCGCGACCAACATCGCGAAGCTCGCCGTGTATCCTTGTCCGAAATACAACGCGGCACCAACCGCAAGCGGGCCAATGATTGCACCTGTTGTGTCCATCGCCTCGTGAAGGCCGAAGGCCCAGCCGGCGCCGGTCCTGGTTGCAGCATGAGACAGCATCGCGTCACGGGTCGGAGCGCGCAGTGCTCGCCCCATGCGCTCGACCACAATCAGGACCGCCGCGCTTTCCCAATTTACCGCTAGTGCCAGCAAAGGCACCGCGAACAGGTTCAGAACGTATCCGACTATGGTTACAGTCCAGTAGCGTCCTGTCCGATCGCCTAGATAGCCGGAGAGCAGACGGATTGCATAGCCAATCAACTCGCCAAAGCCGGCTACGATTCCGACCACCGTCGCCGACGCGCCAAACGTACCGAGGTACGGCCCCACGATGCTTCGCGCGCCTTCATAGGTCATATCGCCAAAAAGGCTCACGAATCCGATCAGAACAATGAAACGGATAGCCGCCGCACGGCGGGCGGGCCTTCGAGCCACGATCGCTTCCGTCGTCACAGCCACCGCCAACGCCTCCCCAGCAGGCATGACTCCTGGAAATGCCGCCCTCCACGTGCGAGCGCAGCAAAGCGATGCTGACGCCGCTCGGCAGCCCAGCGGCGGTTCAAGAAGGACGAACAGTCCCGTCATCGCGCACTCCTTCGCGGCTCAATGCCACTACGTGCGTGATCTCAGGTTCAGAGAGAAATCAGGACAATTGCCGCTCCCACCACTAGACATCACGCGGTAGGAGTCATCAGCCGTTGCGGCGGTCTCGGGGGCACTCCATCCCCGTCACGTAGTGACAGCCGAATATAGGCTTGGCGATCAAATCAAGCAACCCAGCGTCACGGCTTGTCACATTGAAGCAAACGACATTCGGTCTAAAATGGTTCCATATGTTCTTGGCAGGCCACAGCCCACCACGATTCAAAGCGCGGGCTTGTGGCCGTCCGAGTTGAGCGCCGCGCTTTGGACGTTCGATATCCATCACGCAGGCTGATCCTCAAACGTTGGAATTTCGAATCATGCCACCACGGATTGGCGGGCCCAGCTTCGCCGAGCCGGAAGCGAGTTGGCACTCGGCTAGTCGGCGGCAAGACATGCGACAGCCTCGAGGTGAGATGTTTCGTTGATCCGTTGAACGGAAATATGCCCCTCGACAATATCAATCTCGTTGATGCAACAGGGTTCTTGCGCTAGCCGCCAGTAGGACGTGAGCGGTTGGTCGAGCAGCTGAAGCAGCAGCGCACGGTTCACACTGTCATGCCCGACCAGAACGATGGTCTCGTGACCATGGTCCCTGAGAACAAAACGTAATGCGTTCGCGGTGCGAGCCACGATATCCTGCAGCGACTCGCCGTTCGGAAACCTCACGAGATGCGGCGTTGCAAACCAAGCAGCGAAAAGTTGCGCCTCGGCCTCTGCGACCTCATTGTAGCTTCTCGATTGCCACGCACCGTAGTCTATGTCGTTGAGATCGTCCATGGTCACGGCCTCGACACCGCAGGCCTTGGCAATCGCGTCTCCGGTTTCGGCACATCGTCTCATTGGGCTCGCATAGAGTCGGGCGGGCCGCCACGCGGCTGCTATGCGCTTGGCGACCGCGTGCGCTTGGGCTCTTCCGCGATCAGTGAGGGCCAAGTCTGCGCGACCACGAAACCGCTCTGGCTTTATACCTTCGACATGACCATGCCGGATCAGAAGAATCGTGGTCACTGCTTTAGCCTCGTTTATCAGGAACGGCCGAGCTTAAACCTCGAAGGGTAGTGAGCAAGGCTACGAACGTCATATCATTGCGCCAGTGACTGCGATGCCGAGCCGCGCTTGGTGGTTGGGTAGCGCCCTCTCCGGATGGGTGGAGCGGGAAGCGTGGAACTGCCGCCGATCAAGCCGATCACGACGCGGATCAACCTGCACCGCGCCAATTGCCCCTGGTGTGGCAAGACCACCACCGCCGAGCCGCCCGCCAACATGCCGCCCGGCTCCCCGTTCGGCCCCGGCATCG
>JASHRR010000794.1 GCA_030037185.1 Xanthobacteraceae bacterium
TACGGGCTTTATGGCTGGGCGATGTCGCGCTTCACCGGAGCCTGGGCGGCGCTCAAATGCATGCACGAGACGGTCGAGTCGAGCGCCGTGGTCGACGGCAGCCTCGATCGGGTGCAAATTGTCATTCCGGACGATTTCGCGATGCCGCCGGGCGGCCTCAACATCCGGCTCAACGACACCGTTCTGGGCCAGGAGGCCCGCCTGCATGACTTCAAACGCGACGCCATGCTGGCCTTCGTGCGGGCGAACCGTCTCAACCGCGTGATCTGCAGCGGCGGGCGCGCACCGAAGATCGGTGTCATCACGGTTGGCAAGAGCTATCTCGACGTCCGGCAGGCGCTCGACGAGCTCGGACTCGATGAGACGAGGTGCAACGACCTCGGGCTGCGTCTCTACAAAGTCGGCTGTCCATGGCCGATCGGCCGTCAAGAGCTGACCGATTTCGCGGTCGGCCTTGATCTCGTGATAGCGGTCGAGGAAAAGCGTTCGCTCATCGAAGTGCAGGTCCGCGAGGAGCTTTACGGCACCGCCAACCAGCCGGTCTGCATCGGCAAGAAGGACGAGAAGGGCGACTGGCTGTTTCCAGTCAAGGGCGCGCTCGATCCAAACGACATCGCCATTTGCATCGGCGAACGCCTGCTCGCCTACGTTCGCAACGACGATCTCGCGGCCCGCGTGATGAGCCTTAAGGATGCCCAGCGCGCCCTCGCGGCGACCCAGGATGTTGCGGCACGTCTCCCATATTTCTGCTCCGGCTGCCCGCACAATTCATCGACCGTGGTGCCGGAAGGCAGCCGCGCCTACGCGGGCATCGGCTGTCATTACATGGCTCAGTGGATGGACCGTTCTACTTCGGGCTATACCCAGATGGGCGCAGAGGGCGCGAATTGGATCGGCGAGGCGCCATTTTCAAAACGCGCTCACGTGTTCCAGAATCTCGGCGACGGCACCTATAATCATTCGGGCTTGCTCGCGGTGCGTGCCGCCATTCAGGCCGGCGTCACCATCACTTACAAGATTCTCTTCAACGACGCGGTCGCCATGACCGGCGGCCAGCGCGTCGACGGCGATATCTCGGTTCCGCAGATCGCCGCCGAAATGGCGGCGGCGGGCGCAAGGCGCGTCGCGGTCGTCAGCGACGAGCCGTGGAAATACCCTGCCGGCACCAAATGGCCCGCCGGCTTGAAAATCCACCATCGCGACGACCTCGACGAGGTGCAGAAGCAACTTGCTGGCGTGCCAGGATGCACGGTGCTGATCTATGACCAGACCTGCGCCGCCGAAAAACGCCGCCGCCGCAAGCGCGGCCAATTTCCCGACCCTGACAAGCGCGTCGTCATCAACGAGCTGGTGTGCGAGGGATGCGGTGATTGTGGCGTGAAGTCGAACTGCGTGTCGGTGCAGCCGCTGGAAACCGAGTTTGGTCGCAAGCGCACCATCGATCAGTCGAGCTGCAACAAGGACTTCTCCTGCCTGAAGGGCTTCTGCCCATCCTTCGTGACGGTCGAAGGCGCCAAGCTCAAGCGCGGCAAGGGCATCACCCTGCCGCCGACCACCGCCTTGCCTGACCCGGCGCTGCCGCACATCGACGGCAGCTATGGCGTCATCGTCACTGGAATTGGCGGCACCGGCATCATCACCATCGGCGCCATCTTGGGGATGGCAGCGCACCTCGAGGGAAAAGGAGTCGGCATCATCGACATGGCGGGGATCGCCCAGAAGGGCGGTGCCGTGCACAGCCACATTCGGTTTGCCAACACGCCCGAAGACATTCACGCGATCCGGGTGGCTGCGCGCGGCGCCGATCTGGTGCTCGGCGGGGACATGATGGTGGTCGGCAACAAGAAGGTGCTCGCCGCCGTCAAGCCAGGCGTAACCGCCATGGTGATGAACCTTGCCGAGGTATTGCCCGGCGAATTCACCCGCAACCCCGATTTCTCGCTGCCGGCCGAGAGGATCAAGCGTACGATTTCCGCGCTGGTGGGACAGGCCCGGAGCCATTTTGTCGACGCGTCCCGGCTCGCTACCGCGCTGCTCGGCCAGTCGCTCGGCGCCAACATGTTCATGCTGGGCTATGCCTATCAGCTCGGCGCGCTGCCGGTGTCGGCGCAGGCCATCGAAACCGCCATCACCCTCAACGGCCAAGCCATAGAGATGAATCAGGCGGCGTTCCGCTGGGGGCGACACGCCGCCGTCGACCCCGCCTTCGTCGACAAACTCGCGCAGCCAGCCCCGGATGCGCGGGACCAGGCGCGTCTGCTCTCGGGTTCGCTCGAGGAGATCGTGGCGCGACGAGTGGAATTCCTCACCGCCTATCAGGACGCCGCCTATGCGGCGCGCTACCGCCGCCGCGTTGACGCCGCGCGCGCCGCCGAGATTGCCCGCACGCCCGGCAAAAGCGGATTTGCCGAGGCAGTCGCGCGATTTCTGTTCAAACTCATGGCCTACAAGGACGAATACGAGGTGGCGCGCCTCTATGCCGACCCTGCCTTCCTGCGGCAGGTCAGGAACGAGGTCGGCGGCGACAATCTGCATTTGACGTTCCACCTCGCGCCGCCGCTTCTCGCGCGGCGCAGCAAGGCGACTGGCGAGCCGCGCAAATTGAGCTTCGGGCCGTGGATGCTCAGCCTCTTTCGACTGCTGGCAAGGTTGAAGTTCCTGCGCGGGACCGCCCTTGATCCGTTCGGCTACACGGCCGAGCGCAAGACCGAGCGGCAGCTCGTGCGCGACTACGAAACGCTGCTCGATGAGCTGCTGACAAAACTCGCGCCCGACAACCATCATGTCGCGGTCAGCCTTGCCTCCGTCCCCGAGAAAATCCGCGGCTTCGGTCACGTCAAGCTGCGCCATTTGGCAGCCGCCAAGGCCGAGGAGACGGCACTGATCGAGCAATTCCGCGCCGGCGGTGCGCCGCTGCTCAAGGCGGCGGAGTGAAACAGAATTCGGCCATCCGGTCGGTCGCCGAGCCGCCGTGAGCCTTCACGGGACTGTTCGATTTAGATTCCGGGCATGACCGCCAATGCCTGCACTATGGCAAGGTGTCTAGATCGCCGTCGCGTTCGCCGACACAGCTTGAACTTGCACGCAACGCCGATCAGCCTCATTGGCGCGATGCTTGAGGCACATCGGTCCGCGCGACGCCAAAAACCTCACGGTTGACCGAAGACACTCCTGTCCCTGTACCATTTTAGAAATTCCTGGAACAGCGACTGACGCTCGGCATCAGTGAGTTGCCGTGCCTGTTTCTCGTCCTTTTCAGCCGTACTTTGCGGGGGCGATTGGTCGGGTTGCTGCGTACTGGCGACGCCGGTCGTCGTCGGAGGCGGCGCGAGCTGCGGCTGATCCTGCCGCGCGATCTTGCGGGTCAGCGAACGCTTTGGCGAGGCGGTTTTCGTTGCTGAGCCTGAGTTGTTCACTATACCGTTTTGTGGCGGTTCCGAAGAAAAAGCCGCTATGTTATTTTGTGAAGTGTCTGCCGAACTGCTCGAGATACTGTTTTGTTTCGGCTCAAACGAAAAGCCTACCAGGCCGGCAGCGAAACGGTAAAGCCACGGCACCTCGTTCGTCGCGTTCTGGGCCGGCGTTCGATCAGCAGCTGCGCTCGCCGTTGCCTGTGATGGCTCAAAGAACCAGCACCGGCGGTGACGCAGCCGGTCAGAGCGGTAATACCAGTGACCCGTATTGACGTCTCGTCCCGGTTTTTCGAAGCATCCCTCGGCTGCCGATGCCACCCGGGTTGGGCCAAGCAACATCGCTGCAGCCAGCAAGAGGACGAACACCACAGGCCCCAGTGAATTGACTCGATGCTGCATTACACCCTCCGGGCCAAAGCCCTTTCGACGAGACACGGCCGCTCAGGCGGAAGTGAGTGGATAATTGGACGATTTTGTGCGAAAATCAATTACTTGCCGTTGACTTTTATATTTTTTCCGAATCCGCAGCTGCTTGCTATCCTTCCGGGTGTCGGGGCCCAGGCTGCGTGAGGGGGTCGGGTGGGCGTCGGTTTCGTTGGCTTGCTTCAAGCCGGGCAAACGACCGAATGACCGGATGTCTCGCAGACAGCCCGCCGCGTCCAATCCCTGCAAGATGGCGGAACCGCGCCCGGCTCGCCGATGGCCGGAAATTTGGCCAGGCCATCAGCGCCGAGCTTGCGACCGCAAGAGCATCTGGGTCGTTGCGGGTCGAACGACTGCCCCGCTGGATGATTGCGCCGATCCGCAAAGATGCGGCTGGCAACGTCGTCAGGGCGTTCGGCGCCAATAATAGGGCGGCCGTCCGGCGCGCCCCTTTATGCCGCGCCCATCCGGGCGGGCCGACCCTGCGATGCAGCGGCGCCGTCTTGGCACAACCTGCGCAAATGCACTAACATTAAACCGTATTAAAAAACGCAAGCTAACTCTGGGGAGGTCCTCATGAACAAGCTGATCGTTCCGGCCGTCTTCGCCGCCCTCGGCGCAGCGGGCGGTCTCGCCTGGTCGCAGGCGCCTAATCCCAATGTGAAGGTCTACTACACGACGCCCCTCGAGAACGATGGCTCGCGCTTCGTGCGGCTGCAGTCGGTCACCATACCTCCTAAAGAGGGCAACAACTTTCACCGGCACCCAGGTGATCAATGGTCGGCTGTCCAGGAGGGAGAGGTCACCTTGACCATCAAGGGGCAGGCGCCGCGCACCCTCAAAGTCGGCGACAGCGTCTACATCCCGCGCGGCACCGTGCATCGCAATCAGAACCTCACCGACAAACCGGCCCGCACTATCGAACTCAACATCATGGACAAGGACAAGCCGCTGCTTGAGCCGGTCAACGAGTAGTCCGCGCGATGGCAGCGTCGCCGATCAAGGCACTTTCATAGCCGAAACTGTTGTCGCATAGCCGCTGTGGAACGGGGCCGTAGCGAAACCCCACGGTTCCCGAAGGCGCTGCGTTAAGACGGGTTTCGCTTAAGCTTATCATCGGTGCCCGACCCGGTGGATCGACCCGCCCGATGCGTCGTCGATCCATTTCCGCATTCAACAAACCGGACCGGCGTGTTCGGATTGAGGGGGAGTCCATGCGCAAGTTGATCGTACCAGTCGTTTTCGTGGCGGCCGCTGTGGCGACTCCGGCGTCCTCGCAGACGCCGCAGCCTCAGGGATCGCGATTTCAGGCGACGCCGTATTTCGTGATGCCGCTTGAGAAGGACCCGACGCGCCAGGTGCGGCTGCAATCGGTCGTTATTCCGCCGGGCGCCGGCAACCAATTCCATCGCCACCCGGGCGACCAATGGTGGGCCGTGCAGGAGGGAGAGGTCACTTACACGGTCAAGGGCCAGCCGCCGCGCGTCCTCAAGGCCGGTGAGTTCGTCTACGTTCCGCGCGGCACCGTCCACCGCAACCAGAATCTCTCGGACAAGCCCGCCCGCTCAATCGAGCTCAACATCACAGACAAGGACAAGCCGCAAACCGAGCCGGTGGCGGAATAATAGGAATCATTTCGGAGTACGCTCGCCGGGGCGAGTGGACCCGCTCGTGTCGGGCGTGGTCGCCCCGTCGGTGCGCCACGCGCCCTCGCCAGTGCGGCGGCTGCCACCGGCGCTGAGGACATAGCTCTCCCCGCCGATGGCGACCTGTTGTTTTCCGCGCAGACGTCCTCGCACCACCAGATCGGCTTGTTGGTCGCCACTTGGCGGACGCGTCAGCGTCGATCATGGTGATATCGTCGTGGCAAGGTTGCGATCGGCGTTATCGACGCAGGCGCGCTCCTTGACGATGGTGTTGTTGGCAACCCAATGCCGCCGGCATCGAGGGGGCCCTCCGCGCGTCGCGACCTCAAGCGTGTTGTGGCGGCCGCCGCCGTCCTCATCCAGCCATTTGCCGGCCGAAAACCCGGGAGAATTGCCGATCCTGCGTCCAGGTTGCTCGGAAAAAACCGACCGTCGGTAGAGATGCGGCGGCGGTCGTGGATGTGTTCCACCGGGTGGTTTGCGGCGCGACGAGGACATCGGCCACAGGCAATCATGAGGCGGGACATTCCAGGCGACAGGTGACGGCCTTGCCCGCGTTCTGCCTGATCCCTTGCCGTCATGCCAGCCGTAGTCTCGCCCCCATCCCGTCTTCCTCCTGCCCTGCCGCACGGTAAGGCAGCGAGAAAGACCCGGGTGGCGGGGACAAACACGCCCGGCGATGATAAGAAATAACGAGTTCACTGTGACGCAACACTAGGATGCTTTTCAAACCTCGTCGTCGCCTCGCCGCGGCAAGTCCCACCGGTTTTGCTATCTTTCAAATCCTGGCGCTGGATATGGAGCAAAAGATGTGGAGCATCTGCCCAAGCTGGCTGCGAATTGCCGCGATCGCCGGCGTGGTTGCCGGTTTGAGTTTCGCGCCGCACGGGCACGCCGTCGAATCATCTCCTGCGGGCCGCTATGCGGAACTTGCAGGCGTCAAGCTATGGTTCACCGACACCGGAGGCGCGGGCGTGCCGATCGTCCTCCTGCATGCCAACACCGGCACCAGCGAGAGCTGGCAGCCGCAGGTGACGGCCTTCGCGCGGGAAGGGTACCGTGTCATTGCCTTCGATCGCCGCGGCTGGGGCAAGAGCGTGGCAGACCCGGCCACTGGCCCGCAGCCCGGCAGCGTTGCCGACGATCTCGATGCGCTCGCCGATCACCTCAAGCTCGACAAATTCCACCTGGTGGGAGTAGCCGGCGGCGGCTTCGTTTCAATCGACTATGCGGCCTGGCGCCCGGAACGGCTGCGCAGCCTGGTGGTCGCCGCCAGCACCGGACAATTTGCCGAACAGGAGATGCAAGATTTCACCGCCCGGATCGAAATTCCCGAGCTGCGCAAGCTGCCCGCGGTGTATCGGGAGGTCGGGCCCTCATACCGGGGCGCCGACCCGCAGGGTACGAAGCGATGGATCGAAATCGACCGGCATGCCCAGCAACCCGGCGCCGCAGCCCAACCGCTGCGCACCCCGAACACCTTCGCCAAGCTCGAGCACCTGACGATGCCCGTGCTCGTGATGGCGGCCGACGCTGATCTGCTTGCGCCGCCGGCGCTGATGCGCGCCTGGGCGGTGCATCTTAACAGCCATCAATGGGCCACGGTGCCGGATTCCGGCCATGCGATCGCCTGGGAGCACCCCGACGTTTTCAACGAGACCGTTCTGACATTCGTCAAGCGGCACTGACCCCAAACGGCCTAATCGGTAGCAGGAATGGCGGCCCGGTCGCCGTCGCGCGGCACGGACGCGACATCCGGCGCCGTTCTAAGCTCCTGCAGGATCATGATCTTCTGCCATATCTTTTGCGAAAGCCCGGCGCTGACGCGCTCGATGTCGCTGACCGCATCGGCGACTGCCTGATCATCAAGACTCTGCCCGAACAGCACCGCAACCTTCGAAGTCAGCGACAGCATCTCCGAACAATAGTCGAGATATCGCGTCATTTGAAATTCGTTGAGCAGAACGGGCGGAGAGGATGGCGTGTTCGCGCGGACAACGAACTTGCTCGGGTCCTTCGTCAGCTGATGCATGTCAATCACGTGGACGATGGAGCGAAGCTCATGCAACGCCGCCAGAGCACGGCGACGCTTGAGGCGTTCTTCCAGCTTGAGCAGGGAGAGCACCGCGGCCCCGGTAAGGACCGTGAGATTGGCCGCCGCCTCGATGCCCTGCGCAACCGAGTAAACATTGTCCGCCGCCGTCTTGGTGAAGTCGATCAGCGTCAGCATCCATCCCAGGACCGCGAAACCTGTCGCCAGGATGACGAACACGAGTGCACGCAACCCCCTGTAGCCGCGTCCGATGCGGACCGCGCGCCGGGTATCTTCCTTGGCGATTTCGTTGAGCTGCGCGCATATCCTGTAAAGCCCGCAATCGCCGAATCGCTCGAAGATCCGGGCCACAAGCCTGTCGATGGTTTCGACCACCGGCCCGGGTTTCAGAATCAACTTTTCACGACCGGATGACACGAGAGACCGACCTCCTTTTACCTGTCCGCTCACGAGCTCCCCGCCGCATGCCGGCAAGGTCGGGAGGGGAGTCGAGTTGAGGACGCGGGTGGGACATCGCGAGCGCATGTCATCGCCGGAAGGCTGGCGCACAAGGGCGATACGATGCCACCACAGAGGGGCGTTGCGCCGGATCCGGACCGAGCGGTTCGGTGGGATTCGAGCACAAGGCTGCGACAATTCGGTGACGTGCCGGCTGACGGCGCCGATAGGCAGGTCCTGAAAAATTCGGGTCCACGGCGCTCCCTTCCGGCGCCTGCGCGGGGCGATGTATATTCGCTGAAACATCGGGAGGAGAGTATGGCTTTCTCTGCTTCATTCGGTCTCGCAATACGTGCGGCCGTGCTGCTCGCGGTGCTTTCGACCGCGGCAGGCGTACGCGCGTCCGACGGCAGCAAGTATCCGGATTTCGCGGGCGTGTGGCGCAAACCGGCCGGAATTGGCAATCAATGGGACCAGACGAAGCCGCTCGGCCGGGCGCAGGAGCCACCCTTCACGCCTGAGTACCAAGCGATCTTCGAGGCCAGTCTTGCCGACCAGAAGGCCGGCGGGCAAGGCAATGACCCGCCGTCGCGCTGCGTGCCGTTCGCCATGCCGCGGGTTATGACCGTGGTGTTCGACATGGAGATCGTCGTCACGCCGGCCACCACCTACATGCTGTTCGCCCATTCCATGCCCAGACACGTTCTCACCGACGGGCGCGACTGGCCGAAGGAGACCGAGCCGACCTTCCTGGGGCTGTCGATCGGCAAATGGATCGATACCGACGGCGACGGCCGCTATGACATGCTGGAGATCGAGACCCGCGACCTGAAGGGCCCGCGAACCTACGAGGGCACCGGCATGCCGTTTCACGCCGACAACCAGACGGTCGTAAAGGAGCGCTTGTTTCTCGATCCGGCCAATGCGGATGCCCTCAATGACGAGATTACGGTGTTCGATCACGCCCTGACGCGGCCCTGGACCATCACCAAGCGATATCGCCGCGACCACAATCCGGTTCGGCTGGAATACAACTGCTCCGAGGACAACCACCACGTTGTGATCGGCGGCCAGGACTACTTCCTCAGCGGCGACGACCTGCTGATGCCGTCAAAGAAGGATCAGCCGCCGCCGGACCTTCGTTATTTCGCGCCGACGCGCAAGTGAACATGTAGGGTCGGGCGGTGGGCACGCTTGGCTTTCCCACCCTACAATCCTAAAAGCCCAGCAGCGGCCTTGCTTTCACCAGAGCCCCCGCGCGGATGCTCCGGCCGGAGCGCTCGGGTGGAGAGGACGCGCGCGGCATAACTATGACGGCCCGCGCGGTGAAGAAGTTTGCACCACTTGGCGTTGAGTCCATCAGCAGTGGTGACTCTGAAAGAGCCGGTGACACCACGCCTCCTCGAGCCCCCACCGTGGCGGCGTTGACGGCGGGCGCGTCCTTCACAGACGCCGTGGCCTGCGCTTTGATGCGGGCCAGCTGATTTGCCGGCGAGGAACTCTTCGACCGGCTTTGCGTCTCTAGCGCGATGCAATCGGCGGTAAAAAATCGTCACGGTGCGCGTAACTGAAATCGAGGACCGGGCGACATTTAGCGTTTGCGCACGGGTTCTTGCTTTCTAACGTTGCGGCGGGCCGAACGACGCCAGGGATCGATTTGATCACCTGATCCGCCGTGACGGCGAGCCCGCCGTTGGCAACGGCGGCTTCTCAATTGGCGCAGTCCGGAGGCGGGATTTGCGGCCCGACGCCCGCGGGCGATCATCACCGGCGCGGCCGCCGTTAACCATCAGCGCGTCCAACGCGGACCGCCGGTCCTTGCGCTTATGCTGATTGGACACTACTGAGCAGCGCACACGGGATCCGCCGGGAACGGAACCCGCCACCTGGAGCGCACCCCTTGCACTACGACGACAACCTGACGACCGAACGGCCGACCTTCGTGACTCATCTGGAATGCGCCGAAACAGGCGAGCATCACGCCGCCGACAAGGTGCACAACCTCTCGCGCGCCGGCAAGCCGCTGCTGGTGCGCTATGATCTCGAAGGCGTCGCCACGGCGCTGACCAAGCAAGCATTGGCGCGGCGCGCGCCCGACCTGTGGCGCTACCGCGAGCTGCTGCCGGTCCGCCGCGTAGAGGACATCGTCAGCCTGGGCGAAGCCGTGACGCCGCTCGTCCCGCTGCCGCGGCTCACAGCCAGCCTCGGCAGCGCTGAGCTTCTGGTCAAGGACGAAGGACGGCTGCCGACCGGCTCGTTCAAGGCGCGCGGTCTGGTGCTGGCGGTGTCCATGGCCAAGGCCTTCGGCATCCAGCACATGGCGATGCCGACCAATGGCAATGCGGGCGCGGCGCTGGCAGCCTACGCGACGCGGACGCGCATCAAGACGACGATCTTTTGTCCGGAGGATACGCCCGAGGTGAATGTCAGCGAAATGGCGTTGCAAGGCGCGAGCGTCTATCGCGTCAACGGCCTGATCGACGACTGCGGCAAGATCGTCGCCGCCGGAAAACAGAAGGCGGGCTGGTTTGACGCGTCGACCCTAAAGGAGCCCTACCGCATCGAGGGCAAGAAGACGATGGGACTGGAGCTCGCCGAGCAGCTCGGCTGGGAGCTGCCGGATGTGATCTTTTATCCGACCGGCGGCGGCACCGGGTTGATCGGCATGTGGAAGGCGTTTGCCGAGCTCGAGGCGGTGGGGCTGATCGGTGCGCGCCGGCCGCGCATGGTCGCGGTGCAGGCGAGCGGCTGCGCGCCGATCGTCCGTGCCTTCGAGGCGGGGGTGGAGCATGCCAAGCGCTGGGAGAACGCGCATACGCTGGCTTCCGGCATCCGCGTGCCGCGGGCGCTCGGCGATTTCCTGATCCTGCGCGCGGTGCGCGAGAGCGGCGGCTTCGCCATTGCCGTGCCGGACGAGGCGATCGTTGCGGCGGTTGAGGAGGTGGGGCGCGAGGAGGGCGTGCTGCTCTGCCCCGAGGGGGCGGCGACCTTCGCCGCCTGGCGCGCCGCCGTGGCCGAGGGGCGGGTAGGGCGGGACGAGCGCGCGGTGCTG
>JASHRR010000795.1 GCA_030037185.1 Xanthobacteraceae bacterium
GCGCGTGCCGCGGTCTCACATCGCCACCACCAGATACTCATCCTCAATGCTCACCGGAAAAGTCTCCGCCACGTAGGGGCCTTCAACCAGCTGGGCGCCGGTCTCGACGGCGACCTCGAAGCGGCGCACCTGGGTTCGGCGCGGGTCGCACCAGGATTTGCCGGTGCGGATGTCGTATTCCCATGAATGCCAGGGGCAGCGGATCACCTCGCCCTTGCGCGAATAGCAATAGCGGCCGGGCTCGCTCGAGGACAGAAAGCCGGTGAGCTTGCCTTTGGAAAGCGGGCCGCCCTGGTGTGGGCAGCGATCCGATATCGCAAAGAACTCGCCTTCGAGATTGAAGATGACGAGCCTACGTCCCTTGACCTCGACGAGCTCACGTCTCCCGGGCGGGATATCGCGCGCCCGCGCGATCACGTATTTCGCCATCAAAGTCTCCGGCAGGGGCTTGTCGCCCTAGGCGGCAGCGCAATCCCTGTGGCCAACGGACCCTTTCGAGGTGCTGCCAGCGTGCATCATCATCTGGAAATAGAACCGGCTTGTCCTATTCCTGTTCTTCGCCAGAGAAGGACCAGCAGACGTCGGGCACTGCAGCGCCGCCAACGATCGCCTTGCAGCGGGCCTCCTCGGCCTTGGCCTTTTTCTCCACCAGCTCCAGCACTTCGAGAATATAGTCGCGCGGAATGAAGCAGACGCCGCTGTCGTCGGCGACCACGAGATCGCCGGGCTCGACCCGCACATCGCCGATCTCGACCGTGCCGTTGATCTCGACGGTCTCAAGCCGCCATTTGCCGGTGACCGAGGTGACCTCGCTCGACCACACCGGGTAGCCGACCACCCGCGAATGGGCGATGTCGCGGATGCCTCCCATCACGATGGCGCCGGCTTCGCCCTGACGTTTTCCGGTCAGAGCCGAGATGCCGCCCATGTTCGACATGCGGGCGACGCCTTGGATCACCAGCACGTCACCCGGGCTCGCGAGATTATGAGCTTCGAACTCGGCCATGCGGTTGACGTGGTTGCGGGCACCGTCGAGCGGGTCGATCCGCTGAGGTACATTACGCACCGTCAGAGCCGGCCCCGCGATGGTGGTGCCTGGAATTGTCGGCTTGAGCACCGACGCCCCGATCGCGCCGCTCGCGATGCCCAGCTCGTCCATAGCATCTGAGACCAGTCCTGTCGGGTCGCCGACCGCCAGGAAGCGTTCTATCGCTCCGGCCGGAGCCGGCGGGGTCTTCAACAGGCGTATGCGTTCCGGTGCGATGCGCCCGGTCAGGCGCTTGTGCATGGCGGCGGCTCCGTGTGCTTATAACCCAGTGTTGAGTCGCTCGTTGTTAGTGGCGAGGGCCTCGATACGAAAGGTGCCATGTCGAGCCTCTCAGCCAATTATACCATCCACCGGGCAGGCGCCTCGCCTGCCGTCCTGCTCGCTAAAAGCGTATTCCAGTCATATTAAAACCGCGCCTCAGAGGCAGGGGCGGGCGGCATTCACCTCCTACACTGAGATAAAAGACTGCCCGCGCCAAGCATGGCGCGGGCATGACAGAGCTGACTCAGGTTCGCCAAGGACCCCGGCCGCGTGCCGGCCAGGGTCAGGAGAGGTGCCGGCTAGACGGCAGCAGGCCGATGCGCCCGCAGGAAGGAGCGTATCTGGCGCACCGCCAGCGGAATCCGTTCCTTGGGCTCTTTCCATGGGAACATGCTCACTTCGGCGTTCGGCGCGAGCATCGCCGCCTCCATGGCGACCGCGTAGGGGTGCGCCGGGATATCATCCGGCAGGATGAGTACGGGCGTCTGGCAGCTGCGCACGAAATCGCGCGTCACGGTAAAAACAAAGTCGGGGTTGCTGCGGTACATCTTGGTCAGAAACTTGTTGACCATCTCCATGGTGATGTCGGGCCGCTTGGCCACCAGCGCCGGCCCCCAGGTCTTCATATTGCCTTCGTAGAAGAGGTCGCGCATCTCCGGACGCGACCCGCTGGGCTGCGCCAGCACGGCCGCGACGACGCGATCGGGCGCCCGTTTGAGAAGATTCCAGACAAACGGGCCGCCGATGCAGAAGCCGATCACCATGAACTTGTCTATCCCTAAGTGATCGATCAGGCCGATGTGGTCATCGGTGTAGGCGTCCCACGGCCTGTCGATCTCGAGCGGGCCGGAGGACTGGCCATCATTGGCGTTGCGCAGGTCTGAGGCGATGCAGCGATACTCTCCCTTGAACTCCTCGATCGGGTTGAAGGGCCCGCGAGCCAAGCCGGCCATCGTCGAGTTCAATCCCCCGCCGGCAATGATCAACAGCGGGAAGCCGGACCCAACCTCCTGGTAGCGGATACGAACCGGGCCTCTTTCGTAGAACGACATGGTGCCTTGGCCGGCCTGCTGAGCAAAGACCCCCGGTGCGGCAGCCAGCGCCGTCGCTGCGGCGCCCGTCGTCAGTATCGTGCGTCTGATCGGATCCATAATGGGCATCCTCCTTTGATCATTGTCTCGCCGGTGTGCACGGCTACCCAGGCAGCGGGATGGACCCGCTCGCCGGTTCTCAGATCTGATGCGTAAGACGCAGCATTGGTAGCACAGCTTCACTTGGTGCTGAAGGGTCGAGTGCCGGCTCGCGACCTGTCAACGACGGCGCATCGCCATCAGGACGGAACGACCGGCTCGCCTCACCTTCGCGCTCCGACTCTACTCCCGCATCGCCCGGATCACCGCCTTCGTGAAGGCCTGGGTCTTAGCACTGCCGCCGAGGTCGGCGGTGCGGCTTCCCGGATCGAGCATGGCGGCATCGGTGGCCGCCTCGAGGCTGGCGGCCGCGTGGACGAACTCGCGAAGCTGATGCCGCTCGCCGAGCCAGCGCAGCAGCATTGCGGCCGAAAGCATGAGGCCGGTAGGGTTTGCCGTGCCGCGGCCGGCGATATCGGGCGCCGAGCCATGGCCGGCATTCGCCGCGGCGTGGCATTCGCCCATGTTCAAGGACTGGGCAAGCCCGAGGCTGCCCGACAAGGCCAGCGCTTCGTTGGAGAGCATGTCGCCGAACATGTTGGTCGTGAGGATCACGTCATGATCGCCCGGCCGCGTGTAGAGATCTGCTGCCATCGCATCGATGTCCATCTCGCGCCATGTCACGTTGGGATGCAGCATGGCTTCGCTCTTGACCTCATTGAAGAACAGGCCATCGGTCAGGGGCAGAATGTGGCGTTTGCCGACCACCGTGATCCGCCCCCGCCGGTGCCGGGCGGCTTCGAACGCCACTCTGGCAATGCGGCGGGAAGCCTGGACGGTGATCTTGCGAAACGACAGTGCGCAGTCTGGCGTCGGCATAAACTCGCCCGGCCCTCGGAACAGCGAGCGATCGGCATAGAAACCCTCAGTGTTTTCGCGCACGATCAGGCAGTCGAGACCGGGAACTGCGCGCGGCAGCGGCGGCCGCGACCGTGCCGGCCGGATGTTTGCATAGAGATCAAACGCTTTGCGGATGGTGCGCGGCACATTGACGCCGCCGTCGCTTTCCGGCGGATAAGCCGAGACGCCGCACGGGCCGAGGATGATGCCGTCGGCATTGCGAGCCGCTTCC
>JASHRR010000796.1 GCA_030037185.1 Xanthobacteraceae bacterium
AGGCGCGCGCAGGACGCGGGCCATGAGACCCGGGACCCGCTGGGCGGGCCGGTTGCCGAACGCGACTGAGGTTGACGACTTTATGGTTTGTGCGATTGTCCATGCCAGCGACCAGCAAACGTCTGTTGGTCTACATCCCTCGCGAGGGATGCCATATCATCAGTGCGGCGATCGCGGCGGCAGCTCACTACCCGACCACTCGTCAGATCGGGCATTGCCTTGATCCCGCGGGAGCGAAGGACGAGGCTAATCTTCCCGCTCCGTGGGACTGGCAACAAAAACCCGCCTCACGGCGGGCTTTGCAACACTCCCACCGCGATCGTCCGCAGTAGGAGTCATCAGCCTTTCGGCAGGTCACGGGCGACTCCATGCCCATGACGTGATATAAATATCTCACGGGGCGCGTCAAGTCGAAAGCGAGCGTTCACATTTCTGTCGGTGCTCGACGGCGACGCGCATGAGGTCGACTGGATCCTGTCAACCAGTGCGCTTGAAGCCGTCAATCTGCTCTCCAATGCCTTGGGAACTACCGATCCTGTTCGTAGTTGGAACCGGGAATAAGTATTGACCCGAGGCTTGCGACGTTGGCGGCCAGTTGCGAGGTCTTTGTGGATGGGCGCCCAGCGTCGCGCAAGCCCTTGCATTTCACCGGGGAAAGGCACCGCCCTGAACGGCCGACGGCACGACGTGCGCGCTTGACCCGGACATGAGGACTGCCTAGTTTCAGTTAAGGCGATGGAGTTCGCCTCAAACGCCAGGGACTAAGTCCTCCCCGGGCTGATGACTCCTGAAGAGGTCCTCCTCTACGGGAGTGTATTATGTCCACCCCAACGCCGCCCTCGAACCAGCCTGAACCTCCTCGTGGCAGAGAGTCTCAGCACCGCGCCATAACAGGCGCGACGTCCCCTTTTTGTGGTGGTTCATTCACGGTAACATTATGACGCCCGAGACCTGGAATGCGCTGCTCGACGCGTATGGTCTCTGCAATCGCCACGCGTGGGCGCATCCCAGCGTCGAGATGTCGTTCCGCAAATGGCAGTTCCTCGGACCGGTTATTCACAGTCGGGCATTGGTCGAACAGTCTGTTCACGCGATCGAATCGTGCCAAGGCATCGGCTTGTGCTCGCCCGAGCCGCCGCTGCAAGGAAAAAGTCCATGCTTTCTCTCCGCGTTGAATATCAGTCATGCAGGAGCGGGCGCATCTCCGCCATCGCAACTAGCTCTCGGCCGAGACAGTAGAGGGCTACGCTCCTTCGGGACCCACCTGGCAGCGCTGCGGCCTCCGAAGACTTTCGCGGTCTGGGCCGGCACGGTGAGCGGCCCGAGTCGCCACCGATCGCACCTTTTCGCCGATTTGAAATCCCGCCGGCTGGTCGACCTTCTTTGGCAACAAGCCACCCTGGAGGAGCTGCCGGTGCGATTGGCGGGGTACGAAGAATCCTTTGTAGCGGAAGCCAACGCGTCGGCTGATCAGAATCTCGCGGAACTCATATCGGGTGCTGGTTGGTGCAGCGGCTGGCATCCGTCGGTTGCTTTGCTCGGCAACTCGGCTTGACGGAGGCATGCGCATGGATTTGCGTGACTACGAGCAGACGAAGTTCGCCCTCGCTAAGATATTGCGAGGCCTCTCCCGCCTGATTCCTGACCATCACGCCGAGTGGCGCGGACATTTGCGAGATCTCTTCAGACGGCTTGCGGAGGATCGCTTTAATTTGGTGCTCGTCGGTCGATTCAGTCGGGGCAAGACGTCGTTGATGAACGCGATCCTAGGCACCGACAGGCTACCGACCGGCATAGCCCCTCTTACGTCGGTGATCACGACGGTCACTTACGGGAGCAAAGAGCAGGTCGTCTTGAAATATGACAACAGAATTCTTGATAAGGAAGTCCCAATCGGTTCCTTGCCGCAATATATCACGCAACAAGGAAATCCCGGAAACGTCCAACGAATCAAGACGGCCGAAATCCAGCTTCCGTCGGAAATTCTCCGCCGCGGCTTCTACTTCGTCGATACCCCTGGATTAGGTTCTGTGATTATCGAAAATACGCTCACGACGGAGTCATTTCTGCCCGAGGCCGACGCATTCGTTCTTGTCACCAGCTATGAAGGTCCTCTCTCTGAGGAGGAGATGCGCTTCTTCAGAGCGGGCTCTTCGGCAGGAAGGCGAATATTCGTCGTACTCAACAAGCATGACACCGTCTCCGTCGAAAATCGAGCTGCAGGTCTTGCGTTTGTTCGCGAACAGCTCCAACCGCTGTTCAGACGTTCACCGCCACAGATTTTTTCAGTCTCATCCCTTGAGGGACTCGAAGCGAAACGCTCGGGTGACATCTCGCGCCTGGCGGCGAGCGGAATTCCGCGACTTGAGAAAGAACTCTTGGGTTTCCTCTTGACGGAGAAGACGAGCGAATTCCTGTTACGGATGTGCGAGCGTATTCGGGAATTCCTGCAGCAAATGCCGCCTTCGAAAGAGGTGACAAGTTTGACTCTGCAAGCGGCCACATTGGCTAAGCGGTTCGATCGGGCGACCGAAGTCGCGGAGTCCCTTGAAGCTTCAGCTGCGGCGTTTGCAAATTTGCACCGGTTGCGGTCGTGCGAGATTTGCGCTTGCGTCGCTGACACACTTTGGGATTTTATCTGCCAGTATCAATATCAGATCACTATTAGTTCCGAAGAGCAGGGGCGGTTTGCAAATCGGGGCGGGTTCTGTCCGTTTCACACCTGGGAATACGGGTCGATTGCCTCAGCTTATGGAATATGCACCGGATATCCTGATTTGCTCGATCAGCTGTCGGCAGAGCTTCGCGATGCCGCTTCAACAATCACTCAGCCGGATATCTTGCTCACTAAGCTCCAGCACGTCCTGCCGACCCAAAGCGACTGTGTTCTCTGCCGCATCCGCGATAAGGCCGAGCAGGAGGCTATCGCCGGGCTTGCAAAGGGACTACAGGAGAAACGGACCGATAGGTCGAAGCCTCTCTCCGCGACCTGCCTACCCCATTTTGTGATGCTCGTGGCCGCAGTTCAGGACCAGGACGTTCTAGCAAACCTAATCGACCATCAAGCGGCTGTGCTGCAACGCTTCTCGGAGGACATGCGGCGATATGCTCTCAAGCACGACGCCGTGCGGCGATACTTGGCCAGCCATGAGGAAACTACCGTAGCGGAGAGAGGGTTGCTGTCGGTCGCCGGTCGTGAGCGCGTTAATTTTGCGCCCAGGCGGACAGGCTCGCCACGGTGCGATCAAGGGTGGGTAGGCGGTCCGGTGGTCTGCGAAGATACCGCGCAGGCTGGCACCGCTGATCGTGCCAGCGGACAACAAGCAAAAATCGCTCCTTGACAGTGGCTTGAAATTCCTCGGAACGGGAGTGTGCCGTAATGCTGCTGCAAGAAAGTGATAAAGGCCGTACGATGAGCACTTATACTGTTCGTGGTCTGTTGACTGGTGCCGCGTACGGGCGTCATCTGAGCAAGACGGAGGCCGCTTCAGTCGTTCTTCGGCATGCGCCGCGACGCTTTGCTATCCGCCAGGCAGACGAAGGCTATTACTTGCTGTGGATTGCAGCCAGCAAAGGCGCAATGGCGACTGCATCTCACAGCGGGCGGCCTATTGGCGCGCGGGCTCAGACAAAAGAAGCAGCGTGGCCCGCCATCGCATGTCAGGTTGTCAAGGCGGACTAGCGGGACTTCGTGTCTCGTGCGACGACGCGCCATTTGTTGGGGCTCGTATGGGACAAGGACCGCGCCGTGTGACAGTTCTGATGCCGTCGTAAGCAATTGAGGTTAAGCCACGACGGACGAAGCGAGGAAAGCTGATCATGGAAATCATTCACAGCCACCAGGGCGACGGATATCGAGTTATCTTGTCCTTCGTTACGGACCATGGCTGTTTGTCGAAGTGCGCGACGATGGTAGACGCTCAATGGAATGCGGGCCGGTCGGTAGAAGGAAGGCCCGTACTGTCTTCGCCATGACGTGCGGGCGAGTGGACGTGGGGGCATGTGTGGGGGTGCACAACAATAAAGCGGCCTGACCATCGCGGGCGACCAGACGTTCGCCAATCCATGCAGTATTTCTGCGGGCAGTGCGCCCTTCAGGCAAAGGTGCCGGTGTGACCGCCGGTGACGAGATCAGTCCATCAATGAGTGGCGAAGCGAATCAAGAGGCGGCAGCCATGGCGGCGAACTTGGCACCGGACGTTGAGCAGGCGATGAATAAATTGCAATCACTCCACGATGGTGACATTGGCGTGCTTGACGTCATTGCCTGCGGGGGCCCGGCGGTCCCCGCTTTGCGAACGCTGCTATTCGAACGAGAGACGAGTGGCCTCTTTCAATCTCGCTGCCGAGCTGTCGAGGCGCTGGCAGCACTCGGAGCCTACGCGGTTCTGCTGGACTACCTCAGAATGGAGCATGTCGCGAACGATCCGGTCGAACGCCTGGGTGATGATGCGGTCATCAATGCTGCTGCGCAGGCCTTGGCATCAGTACGCGAACAAGACGTATTTGAACTTCTGTTGCGCCTTGCGCAAAGACCGGGGCTGACCGGCGTCATCCGCGCGTTGGGCTCGTTCCAGCGCCCCCAGGCAATACCAGTGCTGATCGATGCACTCGAGGATGATACCAGCCGGCAGGCGGCCGAGGTGGCGCTTAGAAGACTGGGACGCCCCGTTCGATCCGCATTGGTGTCGTCGGCCAAACTGCAGTCGCCATCCTCTGAACACGAGAGCGAGTCAAGCCTTCGACGGCGCCGGAGCGCACTCGGACTCTTATGTGAAATCGGTATCTCACAGAGAATATGGCCGGCGTTACGATCTCTGATGTACGATACTGATGCGAAAGTGTCTTTCCTTTCCTGTCAAGTATGTCTCCTCAGTGCGCGCGCCAGTGAGAGGAGTCACGCGGTGCGCCGGCTGATCGGCCTGCTGCCAGGTTCGGACTGGATGCTGCGTGATGAGATCGAAAATGTATTGATAACGCACATCGATGTCGCAAGGCGTGTGATCGATCGCTATGTTCAGGACGTGGCTGACACAGCCAATACCGCACGAGAAAGTTTGACGGAACGGGTGCTGCATCGCGTGCTGGCACATGCCGAAGGGCGCTGAGCCGAGTCCATGATAGGCCGATGTAGTGGTGGAGCGTCCGACAATCCATTCGCGCATTAACTGACGAGACGTGCTTCGCGGTTGCCGCAGCGCGAAATAGCGGCAAGAAGACGAGCGCCGGCGGGTTGCGCGACGGACCGCGTCGCAATTTCGCAATCGGTCCGTTGCCATCGGATCGCATTGCCGTAAGAGCCAGCGTCAACCGGCACCATACGGGCTGAGGCTAAGCCCTCCACTTCGTGCTTAGTGGTGGCAAAGTCTCGTGTTGCAGCTTCAGATCGTATTTGCATCCGTCCGAGGACTACTGTAGTCATCGTCCACCTCCCGTACCCATCGTCGGGTCTCAATTCCCGCATCAGCGAGTGAAGCCCCTTGAGGCACGGCGGCTGCGATGGCGCCGCGTTCCTCGGCGTTCGGCGCCCGGTCGGCATGGGCTGAACGATTGGATACTGCCGTCAAGGCGACCAGCACGACAAGAGTCGAGAGTCGTCGACGCTTTGGCGACAGGCGTGTGTCAACTTGCTCCATGCGGTCGATGGAAAACGACGTGTCCTTGGTACGTTCCGAAGGAATGCGCGAGGAACCGCAACACGGTCACGCGCTGTCCCCCTGTCTTACGCCCGGGGACATTCATACTCCTAGTGACGGAACGGGTGACATCCCCATGGGACATGTGTGGCTGACGGCGGCGGCATGGCTGGGGTTGGCCCTTGTTGCATCCGTCGATGCCGAGCCGCGCTTGGTGGTTGGGTAGCGCCCTCTCCGGATGGGTGGAGCGGGAAGCGTGGAACTGCCGCCGATCAAGCCGATCACGACGCGGATCAACCTGCACCGCGCCAATTGCCCCTGGTGTGGCAAGACCACCACCGCCGAGCCGCCCGCCAACATGCCGCCCGGCTCCCCGTTCGGCCCCGGCATCG
>JASHRR010000797.1 GCA_030037185.1 Xanthobacteraceae bacterium
GCGGGCGCGGCACCTGTCTGGGGTTCGACATCATCCGCCAAGCATCGTCGATCCGCCGTCACGTCGGCTACATGACGCAGAAATTCAGCTTCTATGACGACCTCACGGTATTCGAGAATCTCGATCTGGTGGCGCGCGTCTACGAGATGCAGCACGCCCGCAAGGCCGTGCACGACATCATGGATCGCATGGGACTCGACGATCGCCGCAACCAGCTTGCGGCCCAACTTTCCGGCGGCTGGAAACAGCGGTTGGCGCTCGCTGCCTGCATCCTGCACGAGCCGCAGCTCCTGCTGCTCGACGAGCCGACCGCCGGCGTGGATGCCAAGGCGCGCCGCGAGTTCTGGGACCTCATCCACGACATGGCGGGTGACGGCCTGACGGTCCTGGTCTCAACCCACTACATGGACGAGGCCGAGCGCTGCAACCGCATTGTCTATCTCGCCCAAGGGCGGATCGTGGTGCAAGGCGGGGCCGACGAGGTTTCCCAGCATTCGGGACTGATCACGTATGAGGCGACAGGCCCGGGCGTCGATGCTGCGGCGCGCAGCCTGCGGCGCACGCCGGGCATCGAGGCCGCCGCCGTGTTCGGGCGCGCGCTCCATGTCGCTGGGACAGATCGCGTGGCGCTCGAAGGTGCGATCCGCCGCACCGACTATGCGGCGCTGTCGTGGCGCGAAGTCGAGCCGCGCCTCGAAGATGTCTTCATCCACATGCTGAGCGTGAAGGGAGAGGACCGGTGATCTCCTTCAGGCGGCTTTACGCTTTGCTGCGCAAGGAATGGATTCAGGTCAGGCGCGACGCGATCACACTGCGGACGATCATTGCGCTGCCGATCATGCAGCTCTTTCTGTTCGGCTACGCTATCAACACCAACCCGCAACACCTGCCAACGGGTTTGTTGTCGGTCGAGCACTCGAGATACGAGCGCACCATCATCGCGGCCCTGCGCAACAGCGGCTACTACGATATCCACACGCTAGCGAGCGAGGCGGAGGCGGAACGGGCGCTGGCGCAAGGCGAATTGCTGTTCGTCATCGCCTTCCCGCCGAACTTCGACCGCTCCGTCGACCGCGGCGAGCGGCCTTCCGTGCTCATCGATGCCGACGCTACCGACCCCAGCGCCATCGGCAACGCGACCGCCGCGCTGGCGACGGTCACGGCCGCGCTCGACCGTGACCTGCCGCCCGTCATGCGGGCGACGCCGGCAGCGCCGGCGTTCCAGTTCGTCATCCACGCCCGCTACAATCCGGAGCAGCTGACCGTCCTCAATATCGTGCCGGGGCTCATCTGCATCGTGCTGATGATGTCGACCCTGTTCATGACGACGCTGTCGATCACCAAGGAGCGCGAGCGCGGCACCATGGAGAACCTGCTGGTGATGCCGGTGCGGCCGATCGAGGTCATGCTCGCCAAGATAATGCCGTACGTCTTCATCGGCTACGTCCAGGTGGTGTTGATCCTGATCGCTTCGGCGGTTTTCTTCCAACTGCCGCTGCGCGGCTCGCTGGTCACGCTGCTGATCGCGCTCGGTCTCTTCATCGCCTGCAACCTGGCGCTGGGCATCACCTTCTCGACGGTGTCGGCGAACCAGATGCAGGCCATCCAGTTCGCCCAGTTCATGCTGCTGCCGTCATTCATGCTGTCGGGGTTCATGTTTCCGTTCCGCGGCATGCCGGCCTGGGCGCAATGGATCGGCGAGGTCTTTCCCACCACCCACGCCATGCGGATCGTGCGCGGCGTACTCCTCAAGGGCGACGGTACCCCGGACATCCTGCCCGAACTGTGGCCAATCGCAGTGTTCATGGTGGCGGTGGTGGCGATCGCGATATGGTGCTATCGTGAGACGCTGGAGTGACCGCAGCCCGTCGGCTTTTCCGGGGTTTCGCTCCATCCGAGCTACTGGCCCTGCAGGGCCGGCACATCTCCCCTCGCCCACCCTTCCCGGGTCGCCGCGCAAAATTCCGCAAACTTCCCGACCGCGACCGCTACTCGGATGCCCGCCATCAGGTCCTGGTAATAGTAGAGATTAACTTCGCTGAGCAGCATGGCGCCCAGCATTTCATTTGCCTTGACCAAGTGATGTAGGTAAGCCCGCGTATAATCCCGCGCGGCCGGGCAGCGGCTTTCGGGATCAAGTGGTCGCCAGTCGGCGGCGTGGCGGGCGTTGCGCAGATTGATGGGGCCGAACCGCGTGTAGACGAGCCCGTGGCGGCCGTTGCGGGTCGGCAGCACGCAATCGAACATATCTATGCCGCGGGCGACCGCCTCGAGAAGGTCGTCCGGCGTGCCAACGCCCATGAGATAGCGCGGGCGATTGGCCGGCAGCAGCGGCGCGACCGTCTCGATGATATCGAGCATCACCTGTTGCGGCTCGCCGACTGCGAGCCCGCCGATCGCGTAGCCGGTAAAGCCGATATCAACCAGCGCGCGGGCCGAGGAGGCGCGCAATTCGCGATTATCGCCGCCCTGGACGATGCCAAACAGTGCGCGTCCAGGCGATGCTTTCGCGACCGAGGTCTCGAACGTGCGTTTGCAGCGCTCCGCCCACCCAAGCGACAGCCGCATCGCCCGCTCGAGCTCGCGGCGCTCCTGCGGCAGCTCAATGCATTCGTCAAGCTGCATCACAATGTCGGAGCCGAACAAATTCTGAATTTCGATCGCCCGCTCCGGCGTCAATACTACGATCGCGCCATCGAGATGGGAACGAAACGTCACGCCGTCGTCGCCGATCTTGCGCAGCTCCGCAAGCGACATCACCTGGAAACCGCCGGAATCAGTCAAGATCGGATGCGGCCAACTGATGAATTTGTGCAGCCCGCCGAGCTGCGCGATGAGTTCGGCGCCGGGCCGTAGCATCAGGTGATAGGTGTTGCCGAGCACGATCTCGGCGCCGGATGCCTTGACGTCGCGCCAGCGTACTGCCTTCATGGCGCCCTGCGTCCCGACCGGCATGAAGGCCGGTGTGCGCACGATGCCGCGGGGCGTGGCGATTGCACCCGTGCGGGCTGCCCCGTCGACGGCATCGAGTCGGAAAAACGTGGTCATTCAGCGTTCCGGAACAACAGGCAGGCGTCGCCATAGGAATAGAAGCGATAGCCTTTGTGGAGGGCATGCGCATAGGCGCGTTTCATGGTGTCGAGCCCACAAAATGCCGCTACCAGCATGAACAGCGTCGAGCGCGGCAGATGGAAATTGGTTAGCAGCACATCGACCGCGCGGAAACGGTAGCCCGGCGCGATGAACAGCGACGTCTCGCCCGAATACGGCGCAATGACGCCGTCCTCGCCTGCTGCGGTTTCGAGCAAGCGCAGCGATGTGCTGCCGACCGCAACGATGCGCGCTCGACCCGCCGCGGTGAGCGCCTTTGCCACCTCGTTTGCCACCTGCCCCCACTCGGCATGCATCTTGTGTCCCGCGATGTCGTCCACCTTGACCGGCAGAAACGTCCCGGCGCCGACATGAAGCGTCACCGTGTGAAAGCCGATGCCGCGCGCTGCTAACTCGCCCATCAGTGGTTCTGTGAAGTGCAGCCCGGCGGTCGGCGCCGCCACCGAGCCCTCGTCCCTGGCGAAAATGGTCTGATAATCGGCGCGGTCGCGCGCATCAGGCGCCCGACGCGACGCGATATAAGGCGGCAACGGCACCTCCCCGCGCTCGCCAATGGCCTGCTCAAGCACCCGGCCGTGAAATGCGAACGCGAGGGTCACCTCACCCGCCTCACCCTTCGCCTCAACGGTGGCCTCGAGCCTTTCGAGAAAGCACACATTGCTCTCCAGCTGTTCCTCCCCGAACCGCACCAGGTCGCCCGGCTTGAGCTTGCGGGCAGGCCTCACCAGTGCCTGCCAGCGCGAGCCGTCTAGCCGCTTGATCAGCGTCGCCTCGATCCGAGGCTCGCTGGCGGCGCCGATGCGCCGGCCGGAGAGCTGCGCCGGAATCACCTTCGTGTCGTTCGCGACAATCTGGTCGCCGGGGTGCAAAAGGTGCGGCAGATCGCGGATGACGTGGTCTTCGAGCACGGCGGCGGCGCCCGGCGCACCAGGCCGCACCACCAGAAGCCGCGCGGAGTCACGCGGGCTCGCCGGCCGCAACGCGATGCGCTCAGGCGGTAAATCGAAGTCGAAGAGATCGGTGCGCATGGGTCTATTCACAAGATCGGTGAGGTCTCAGACGTCTCGAGAGAATTGACGCCGCGAGATGCTGGGCCCCGATCCCGCAATCGAGTCGCCCCATTGGTGACTTCCGGACCCAGCGGAATTCCAAATCCGACGCCTTCTATAACCCAAACGCCGCCGCCGCGATGCCCGCGCTTACCCGGCTGACGTTGCGCCCGTGCCTAAAAGGCTGACGATGATGATTGCGGGCATCAATTGGCCGCAACCCTTTGACGGCGACGGTTGGAAGTGCGCTTCGCGCAGGCCTGCGGTGGCCCTTCGGCCTGTGGTTGCTGCGAGCTCGCTGCAGAGAGGGCTCTCACCTGCGATCCAAGATCCACGCGTACCCAAGGGCGGCATCCTGGAGATCAGTGCGGTCCTGCATACCCTCCGATACAACCTTTCCGGAAACTGCTGCGAAAGCAGGGCGACGCACCGCGTACCCCGCGACCGATCAAACAGGTATTCCGCACGGCCGGGGATCACGGGTTCGGTTGGCTCGGCGGGGTGGGCGGCGCACCATCGGGACGATCGCCGGCCTTGAGAGCGCGGGTTTCGGTGATGGCGACGACCAGGGGCCGCCCCGCAATGGCGCCGCCGAACTCATCGGTGATCGGTAACGGCGTGCAGCGCTTGAGCATCTCAAGAGCAGCGGCTTGATAAGCAGCTTTCACCTTCTCCGGGGCTTCATGCGTGACGTAAGTGAATCGCGGATCGGCCAGAAGCTCGCCATCGCGTTTAAAAGCAAGCTTGAGGCTGAGCTGCATGCCGGCCCGCGCGTCGTCCTCGGGCGGCAGTTCCAGGCACTTTGAGAGCAGCGGACCGAGCTCATTGAGGCGGTCGACAGGGTGGTCGCGGTCAAGCGGCTCGGGCGGACCGGCATGGCCCTGCACCTTCAATAGCGGGACCTGATTGAGCGGAAGCAACACTTCGGGGCTGCAGGGGCCGCCGAACACCCCACAGGAATATGGCGTGAAAGGATGGCGCCGAAACACGCTGCCGACATACGGCGTACAGGGATGACGGCTGAGGACGCTGCAGATCGCCTGCGCCGGCTCGGGTGCGGCGATCGAAAGAACCGCGGCAGATGCCGCGCCCACCAACAAGAGGAGAATTGCATTTGCCCATCCTCCCCTGAAAGGGGACCGCGAACGACTGTCTGTCTCGGCCTTTCTGACCAGCAAATTCAAAGGCATAGCTCGACTCCTCAATTTGCGTGTCACGGCTGCCGTCACCGCAACGAGCGCCTCGCGAAAGCTTGCGAGCCCGGCACGAGCGCCAGACAGCAAGATAGCGCCCGACGCCATTGGGGACACCACCACAGAGTGCATAGCGGTTATCGAGCCTGCAACTAGCGCCTCATCGGCTGCTGCGCGGGCGACGTCGCTGTGCACGGCCGCCGGATCAAGGAGCGACGAGGAGCACGGAACCAGCGAAGCATCGCATCGGGGGGGCTGGTAAATAGTTATTCTGAGCGTGCTGACCGCGTAACCCGGCCGGCTGCCAATTTATCTTTCAGTTAGGCCAGCTGAGGCCTCCGATCACGGGACCAACGGACGCCGAGCCGCTCGGCCGAGCGTTGGAGCTAAGGCGCTCGCGCGCGACGAACGTCGGCCGTCGATGCAAGCCGGGGTTAGCCGCCCTCACCACCCACCTTCGATTGCAGGGGCGACATCATTTCGCTTTCACTGGGGCGGCTCGGAACGCAGTGCGATCATTGGCCGCCCTCGTTGTCGATGTTCAGGTGCCGCGCCGTCTTCCAAGGACGCGGAATTGCGCAAGGCGACGGCCGCGCATGCGGAGCCTGGCGAAACTGGCGAGCGCGGCTCGCAAAGCAAGTCAAACTGGCAACACGGCCGCCCTCCGCCCGCGGTTCATTTGACGTCCGCCCCTACCCTAACCGTGACCATGCGATCGGGATCCGAGACCGTCCCGTTATTGGCCTGGCTGCCTTTCTTGAGCTTGTCCACGGCCTCCATCCCGGAAAGCACTTCGCCGACAACGGTGTATTTGCCGTTCAGGAAATCGCCATCGCCAAACATGATGAAGAACTGACTGTTGGCTGAATTGGGGTCGTTGGTGCGCGCCATGCCGACGATGCCACGCTTGAACGGCACCTGCGAGAACTCCGCGCGCAGGTTGGGATATTTCGAGCCGCCGGTGCCGTTGCCGTTTTGGCCATCGCCGGTCTGCGCCATGAACCCCGCAATGACCCGGTGGAATGGCACATTGTCGTAGAATTTGTCCCGGGCGAGCTGCTTGAGACGCTCAGCGTGCTGCGGCGCGATGTCGTTGCGCAGCTTGATCACGATGCGCCCCTGGGTCGAGTCGATCACCAGGGTGTTCTGCGGGTCAGCGCCCGCCTGCGCGGCAGCAGGCCTGACCGGCAAAAGCGCAAAGCTCACAATGAGGGAACAGATGGCGATCAAGCGTGACATGAGAGATTCCTCTTAGGTTTGTGTGTTCGTCTTAAGTCTGACCTTGAGCCGATCCGCCACCGCGGGCGGCACAAAGGCCGATACATCGCCGCCCATGCGGGCAATCTGGCGCACCAACGTAGCACTGATGGGACGCACCGGCGGCGACGCCGGCACGAACACGGTCAGCACGTCGGGCGCCATCTCGGCGTTCATCCCGGCGAGCCGCATCTCGTAATCGAGGTCGGTGCCGTCGCGCAAGCCGCGCACCATGATGGTGGCGCCGAGCCGCCGGGCAGCCGAGACCGCAAGGTCGTCGAAGGTGATGCAGGCGAATTCGCAACCTGCCTTGCGAACCACGACACCGCAGGTCTCCTCCAGCATGGCGATACGATCATCGGCCGAGAACAACGGCGCCTTACCTGGATGGACCCCGACCGCGATGACGAGCTGCCTTGCGAGCCGCGCGGCATGGCGCGCCACGTCGACGTGCCCATTGGTTACCGGATCAAATGAGCCTGGATAAAGGGCGATCGGTTGCATCGGCAGGGTCTACCCGCTACATCGCGCGCCCGCGGTTCCTGTAGGCTGTCGGGCTCATGCCGAACACGCGGCGGAACCGGCCGTTGAAGCTCGAGAGATCGCCGAAGCCGGCCTCGAACGCGATCGTCGACACCGGCTCAAATGAGCTGGCCAATCGCACGGCCGCTCTGCGCATCCTCACGTTGAGGACGAACTGGTGCGGCGTCATGCCGACAGTATGCCGGAACGTGCGAAGGAAGTGATACTTGCTCATGATTGCCACGCTGGCCAGCGTCTTAAGATCAAGGTCGTCGTCAGCGTGCAGCTCGATATAGCGCAGGACATCGCTAACCCGTCGCCCGTCGCGCGCGGACGCACGAACCGGACGTGGCGTCGCACCGCACGCGACGCCAACCACGGCTTCGATAAGCCGAGGCACGGATTCTTCGACCTCGAGGCGTTCAGCGAGCGCCATCCGTGCCTCGATTCGCACGAGCCACGGTAAAAGCATAGGCGTTACCGGCAACATCGGGACCGGGAATCTAAAGTGACCGGAACCCGCAATGGTGGCGGCCACTTCCGCAAAATGTGCCGGCGACAAATAAAACGCGATGCAGCGATCGCCCGTGCTGTGATCGTGGCGGCATTCGTAGCACGTGGTGGGGTTGCCGAACAAGAAGGCGCCGGGGTACAGCACCGCCGCGCCGGTATCCGCCCGATAGCTGAACGTCCCCTCGATCACGGCCGCGATCGAGAACTGCTCATGCCGCTCCTCGAAGGGGCGATCATGCGGGCCGGAGGCGCAGACGTACTCGCTAATGCTCCACTCCTCGCCTTGATGCAGAAGGCGGGCAACCGGAGCGCTCGGGGTGTGACTGCGGTCGTTTCGTCGCATGGTCCAGATTTTAGCAATTTTCCCCAAGCCCGAAAACCGCAGCCCGCGGCATATGGGGTAATCCCGCGGCATAAGGGGTAACTGAGCGGATGTGAAGCGCTGCTGAATCACAGTCGGCCGTCTTGCCGCGCTGTCTCGGCGGCCCTGCATGACCGCTCCAAATGGCCCGGACAACGATCAGGCGTCCGGCGCCAAAATAGCTTTGTTTTCAATGCCCTCTGTAGGCGGCAGGACGCCAGCGACAGCGGCAAACCGGGACTGCGCGCCGACTATGGCACCAATCACTCTGCGGCCTTCGTGGTCGACCCCGACGTCGAGGCCAGTTGCGGCAAGCCTGATCGTTTGGAACGCCTCCTTCCCAAACCCGGAGTGCAAAATGGCATCGATACGCAAGGAAATCCTTACCAGAGCGCGGCCGTCGGACGTCTGGGATGCGCTGCGCGACGTCGGCGCCCTTCACACCCGGCTGGTGCCGGGGTTCGTCACCGACACGCGTCTCGAACCGGGCGCGCGCGTCGTGACGCTCGGCAACGGCATGGTGGTGCGCGAGTTGATCGTTGCGATCGATGACGACCAACGTCGTGTCGTCTGGTCAGCGATTGGCGGTTCGATGACGCACCATAACGGATCGGCACAGGTCTTCTCGGATGCGCAAGGACTGACCAAAGTGGTTTGGACCGCCGATCTTCTCCCGCACGAAGCCGCAGGCGCTGTCGGCGCCATGATGGAACAAGGTATGGCGGTCATGAAGCTGACGTTGGACCGTCTCGCGATTGAAAAGAAAGCGTAAATTCGAAATATTGCAATCTGACTCACGTTCCTAGATACGTCGGCCGCGGAAACCTCGCCGTTGCTACTATGCCGCGACTGCACCACTGCTGTCGGCCGCCCATCCCTAGCGCGAACTCTCCTTTGAGGCGATGCTCTGACGCAGCGCCGCGACACCGCGCCGTTGAGCGACCGCGCTCTGGGTCGCCAGTCGATTGACTGCGCCTCGCAGCGAGCACGGCTTGGCACGCTGGCTGGAGACCGACTTCGTCTGCGATCGCGACGGCCGCCGTTGCGGGC
>JASHRR010000798.1 GCA_030037185.1 Xanthobacteraceae bacterium
TCTTTGCTTGCGCTGCAGCCCGTTGCTCGCCGGTGCGGCGCGATCCAGATTCCAAGTTGCTGGGTGATCTTGCGGAGGTTCGCGCGCGGCCGGGCGGACCTGGCTCGATCAGGTTGTCGCTATCGGTGCGCAGCACCTCATTGCAGCCGCTCACGCGAATGACGCCGATGAGTTCGTCGTGGTCGGGCACAGTGCGGGCTGCGCCATCGCGTCGGCAGTGATTGCGCGCGCGCTGGAATGCGATCCGCAACTCGGTCGCAGAGGACCGCGGGTGGTCCTGTTGACATTGGGGTCCGTCACGCCGACGGTCGCTCTCCATCCAGCCGCGCAAAGAATGCGCGAGATCACTGCTCGCCTCGCAGCCGAACCGGCAGTGGCCTGGATCGATTGCGTGTTCCGAAAAGACGTCATGGCTTTCATAAACTTTGACCCGGTCGAAGGCGTCGGTGTCGGCGCCCGCCGACGCAACCCGCTGACATGGCGCGTCCCGTTCAAGGAGATGCTGTCGCCGCAAAACTACCGCCGCCTCAAATGGAAGTTCTTCCGCGCATTTCCAATACATCACGGCCAGTGATCGGCCTTGCCCATACGACTACATTTTGTTGATCGGGGGACCAGTGGCGATTGCCGAGTGGGCCAAGAAACACTGGGAACTCACGCTTTCGTTCATAGGGGACGGAATGCGTGATGGCCGGCGCCCCGCTCCCTGCCTGTCCCTCCCGGCCCCTAGCCCTGTCCGGCAGGCGGGGGAGGCAAGGGTTGCAAGCTTCCCCGACGACCCTGCGCGGCTTGCGAAGGAAGGGGTGGGGAGACAGGCAGGGCAGGCGGAGGGACGAGATCGATGAGCTTTCCGCGCCGCCTCGAGCCCGAATTGCTCGATCAATTGCCGGCGCAGGACCCGCGCGCCATGCGGCACGGCGCGACGTGAGGCGCGCCAACACGTTGATGATGAACGCCGGCATCAGGGCATCGGCGCTGATGGAGCACGGCGGCGGCCTCAAGTCGCGCACGATCGTCGATCTCGGTTCCGGGGATGGCCAATTTATGTTGCGCGTGGCCGGCCGGCTGGCCTCGCGCTGGCCTGGCGTCACCGTCGTTCTGCAGGACAAGCAGGATATTGTAAGTCGCGCTACGCGCGATGCCTTCGCGGCCCTGCAATGGCAGGTCGAAACAAGCGCGACGGATGTTTTCGACTTTCTGGCAAATGCGCCGCCTGACAGCGCGGACATCGTTACCACTAACCTGTTCCTGCACCATTTTGGAGACGAGCAATTGGTTCGCCTTCTCACCAGCGCGGCGCAGCTGGCGCGGCTCGTGGTGGCTTGTGAGCCGCGGCGGGCCAAGTTCGTCGTCCGCGCCAGCCGGTTGTTGTGGGTGGTCGGATTCAGCGAGGTGGGTGTTCATGAAGCCGTTGTGAGCGCGCGCGCCGGCTTCCGTGGTAAGGAGCTTTCCGCCTTGTGGCCCACTGCCGAGCGATGGGAACTCGATGAGCAAGCCGCCGGATTGTTCAGCCATCGATTCGTGGCCCGGCGCGCGCAATAAGCCACTCGGAGCTGGCCCATGGACGATTGCTCGCAGCGAGATCGAGTCGTGTTGAGACACTTTTTTTGCGAGTCATGGCCGGGCTTGTCCCGGCCATCGACGCATTCCTTGCTGAGCCGCCGGCACAAAGACGTGGATGCCGGCGACAGGCGCGGACATCGCGGCGGAAAGGTGATGCGGTCTCCTCGGGACGCGGCCTGATGCCCGCCCCCGTCCGCGTGGCCGGCGGTGCCGCCTGGCAATGGGGGTTGCGGTTCGGACTCGATCCTTTGACCGCCACCCGTCGCGCCTTCGCCGCCTTCGGTCCGTTTGTCGTGCTTGCCGAAGCATTGCCGTTTGTGACGGGTCCGCGCGCCGTCCTGTTGAACGTTCCTCTGGTGCTGACCGCCGGTGCGACGTTCAATCGCGAGCTGTTGTCCGATCCCGAGACGTGGCGGGGGTCAGCCTGCTGCCCGGCGGTCCCAGGAATTCGGCCGCCAGGCGGCTCGCCCGGGGTCTCACCCGCACGACCGGCCAGCAACACGCGCACTACCACAAGCTCGTGGCGCTCCCGCTGCGCCGAACGAGCGTCAATGCAATGGCCGAAAAAATGGCGCAGCTCGCGGAAGCGGAGGTCGCATCCTGGCCGGCCAGGCAGACGATCGACATGTGGGAATGCCCCCGTCGCATAATGCGCCGCTTCGCGGTCGAGCTCTTGTTCGGCGGCAACAGCGAGGACGGCTATTTCATCGCGGACGCGGTCAGCCGGCTGATGGAAGGCAAATGGGGCGGGAGCGCCTTCGCACTTCGGATCAATTTGCCATTCACCTCCTATGGCCGAATCGTACGCGACTCGGGCCTTGCTCGAACGGCGCCTCCTGGAATGGGCCGGGACCAAGCACGGAAAGGCTGACGGGCGCGACGTTGTCTCGATCATCGTGAACAGTCCCGATGCCGACGGAAATCCGCCGAGCGACGCCACCCTGGTGGGACAGATACCCTCGCTGTTCGCTGCGGCGTTTGAGGCCGGCCAGAGCGCACTGACCTGGACCTTGCTTCTCCTCGCCCAACATCCGCAGGTCGCCGTGCAGCTGCTCGATGAGCTCGCCAACAAAATGGGCCGGACGTCGCCGTCGTTGAGCGATGCCGGCGAACTTTCGTACCTCGACGCGGTCGTAAGGGAATCGATGCGCATTCTACCGCCAGTCCCTTTTCAGATCCGCGTTGCTCAATGCGATACGAAGATTTTCGGATATCCCGTGCCGAGAGGCACGCGCGTCATTTTCAACGCGTTCCTGACCAACCGGATGCCGCATCCCTATCCGAGCGGGGATGTGTTTCGACCCGAACGATGGTTCACGATTGCCCCGACCGCGTTCGAATTTCCGGTGTTCAGCGGCGGCCCGCACGGCTGCATTATGCGACGGGGGCATTCCCACATGTCGATCGTCTGCCTGGCCGGCCAGGATGCGACCTCCGCTTCCGCGAGCTGCGCCATTTTTTCGGCCATTGCATTGACGCTCGTTCGGCGCAGCGGGAGCGCCACGAGCTTGCGGTAGTGCGCGTGTTGCTGGCCGGTCGTGCGGGTGAGACCCTGGGCGAGCCGCCTGGCGGCCGAATTCCTGGGACCGCCGGGCAGCAGCAGGCTGACCCCCCGCCACGTCTCGGGATCGGACAACAGCTCGCGATTGAACGTCGCACCCGCGATGTCCGCGCCTGTCGCCGGCATCCACGTCTTTGTGCCGGCGGCTCAGCAAGGAATGCGTCGATGGCCGGGACAAGCCCG
>JASHRR010000799.1 GCA_030037185.1 Xanthobacteraceae bacterium
AGCATCCCGAGATCACGCCGGTCGTGGTACAGCGCCTCGACGAGCCCTCGACAGGCGCCGGCGAGGAGGTGATGGGCGCGACCGGCGCGGCGATCGCCAACGCGCTGTTCGACGCCATCGGCGTGCGCGTCCACCAATATCCGATGACGCCGGAGCGCGTGCGTACAGCATTGGGCGCGAGCCAGAACTGAGCCGAGCAAGTTGGCCTGACTGCGCAATCCCCTCCGCGCCGCCGGTTGCTCGCTGACAATCGACGGGCGGCGGAGAGGGGTGGCGTCAATCCCCTTGGAAGGCGCGTCGAAGGTGATGGACGGCCTGGCGGCGGCTTCGTCAGGCGCCTCTGTCGTGCCAAGCCGCTCCCCGCCTGGCTGCCAGCTTGTCGATGGTCCAGGTCGTCGGCTTCGGCGGTTCCGGTTTCTTCGCCATGACCCAGATCGGCCGCGAGCTATGTAGGTTCAATCCGACTGAAGTGGTGCCTAGCGATCTTGATCTTGATTGCTCCCGATTAGGGATTTGGGCGGACGGTCGAGTACCATTTTAGGAAGTCATCGAACAGCGCCTGACGCTCGGTATCCGTGAGTTGAGGGGCAGGTTTTTCATTCTTTTCGCCGTTTCCTGGTAATTGGTCGTGTCGCTCGGCGTTGGCGACGCCATTCGTCGCTGGAGGCGGCTTAGTTTGCGACCGCTCGCGACTCACTATTTTGTTGGTCCGCCGATGCTTCGGCGAAGTGAGCTTACGGCTTTCAGCTCTTCTCGCGGACGGGCGTCTAATGGCCGCGTCATTCCCGGGATCGGCAGCGCCCACAAATCCAGAGATCCCGTTGAACTCTACCTGATACCAGCCGCCTTTACAGTCGGTCGTCTCCAATTCGGTACCGCGCGGTACATGACCGATTGCGCCAAAATCTGCGCCCGGCCCGGCGCGCAGAACAACGTCGCTTCTGGCGGTCGCTACGACGATTGAGTTGTCCTCGACCATATTTTGTGGGGATTGTGATCGTCGATGACGCACACGGGAATGCCAGTGGCCAGCCTGATTGACCGATCGATCTGGCTTTCCAACACATTCACTAGCCTCGCCTGCCGCCAAATTCAGGCAAAGGAACAAGCCGCAAGCGAGCTCACAAAAAACGCATTGAAATGAGATGGCACTGTACCCTCCACGGAATAGATCAGCCAAATGACGGTCTCCAGAGGATTCGCGGACACTGTCCAAGTTGCTGCTGATCCCGACGCGGGTCTGACACGTACTCGACGCTGATTTCAAATAAAGATACGTGACGGTTAACGCGACCTGCCGAATGCCCTTGCAGGCGTGCTGTCGAGGAGTATGGGCGGGGCGGTAGCATCCGGTCATCACTTATTCAAAAGCTCGCACCGCTCCCGTTGCACCGCGATGCTGGGGGGATTGCGTACCTTGATCCACACCTTGCACGGGCCGGATCGATAGGCGCCGTCGACCTTCTTCGACACGATGCCCTCGGCGCCAAGCCGACAAAGCCGTCAGGTCCAAGCACAACCGCCTTGCCGTCAATCGTGAAGCTCTTGGCCTCGATACGCATCGGCAATGGCTGACAGTCGCGCCGACCAATCATGGGCATTGTCGCGGTTCGAGGAGTTGTCCCGTCGGGAGGGCGCTCGAACCGCAATCCTCTACGCGTTCGACGTCATCGAGCATGATGGCGAGGACATGCGCATTCTCCCGTTCCTCGACCGCAAGACCGCGCTGGCACGGCTATTGCGCAACACCAAGGCAGGCATCCTGTTCAATGAACACATTGCCGAGGGCCCTGTCGTGTTCGCGCACGCGGCTGTAGAGCCGCACAGTGGAACCGTCCCGCCGAACGATAATTCGGTAGCTGTCATGTTTGATTTCGTGGACCCAATCGGCACCGGAGGGCGGTTTTGAGGATTTAACCGGTTGAGCGGGGATAACGAACCCGACTGGGAGGGGCTCGAGCCTCATGACTTATTCCGCTCGGCGGGGGACAGCAGCAGCGACGGTGGCCGGCTCGCGATGTGAGGAGTGTTTCGCCATGAGCGGCAGTATCAGTCGAAAGGAGTGCGTTGTCAGCAGGAAAAATGTTGACACTGGCAAGGCCGAATTCGGTTACGCTGCATGTTCGAAGAGAGCGCCCGATGGGGAACTGCGATGAGTGGCGAAACCATGTTGAGACGATTAGTCGGCAGCTTGCGGCGCTGACGTCGCGGGTTGCGGAGATGTGGCGCGACATGATGCAGCTGCGCGAGGACGTGTCGGAGCTGCGCCAGGACATGGCGCAGATGCGGAAGGACATGGCGCTGGCGAACACGGTGCTAGATGAGCACAATCGCAAGTTTGCGGAGATTTACCGGACACTTGGCATCGTCACCCCGACCGCGAGCGTCATCACCAGCGGTGTGAGGGGAGGAGCCATGGCCCAGAAGGCCAACCCCGACAAGCGGCTGGTGTTCCAATACACGACATCGTCGGCGAGCCCGGCGGCATCGAGCACGTCAAATCAAATGGGCGCAGCAGTTCCATCCCCGCACCAACATGGCGGCTGCGATGGCCGAGACGTTGTCCTACGTCAGCCGCGCACATGCTCTATGCCGACTGACCGTTCCGCCTTGCGTGATGCGGTTTGATGGCGGCAGCGTCGCTAGCGTTATGAGCAAGCTCGGCAAGGAGACAGCCGTTGCTTGAGAGCGCAGAGCCGCTGACGCAGAACTTCACGAAATTCCGGCCGGTTTCGCGTCCCGATGGTACCGCTTCCCGGCAGGCGTCCATCGTACATGCGGCAGCTGGACCTCGAGCAGCATGCGCAGTGCGCAGGTCGGTTACTTTGATCGAGCCGGCCCCGACGACAGCGCACAGGAGGCGTTGCACAACTCTGGCGGAGCCGGCCTACTTCTATTGCCTCGCCATCGAGTAGACAGGCTGGGTCAGTTGCCTCATAACCACCAGGTGGGGTAGCCGAGACGTTTCACTTAGCTTGCGGCCCCGTAGTTCGACTCGGATAGCGGGCAAAGCTGCATACTGGTTCCGTTTTTTGCTCTACCTCGGGCAGCGACCATCTGATAAAGTCGTAAGCATCCACAGCTGAGAACATCCCGATGGGACGCACTTCTTTGGCGACGGCTACCTTCTGCGGTTTCGCGGCACTCTTCACAATCGCGCCCGGGGACGCGGGCAGCGACAAGGTGACGTTCCCAACAGATTACGCCACCGGCGTGATGTACACCTCCCACGACTCGCTGGATGCAAAGGAATTTCGTGAATTCTACACAACGCCGGCCGCTCTGGCTGCCGTACGCAAAGATCAATCCCTTCCCAGCGGAACGGTGATCACACTGGCTCGCTATAACGTACAACTCGACGCTCGGGGCAATCCCGTGAAGGACCAGAATGGGCGCTTCATCAAGACAGAACTCAAGGCCTTCCGAGTGATGGAAAAGCGGACCGGCTGGGGCAGCGAACACCCGCCGAGCAAACGCAATGGCGAATGGGAATATCAAGCGTTCCTGGCTGACGGAATGCCAGACGAGCGGGTCGATCTCGACAATTGCTTCCGGTGCCACAAGAACGGAGACAGCGTGAACTTCATGTTCACTGCAGCCCAGCTCAAATCCGCAGCGCAATAGGCAGGCCGCGCTGGGGTCGCAATGTGTTGCTGCAATTTGGCGCTCGCTGAAGCGGTACAGAACGGCTTCGAGATTGGCTGATCGACGATGCGTCAGCCTCGCCGAAGCTGGCGTCCTGGCGGTCCTGATGGTGGCATTGAAAAAGGCTAGGGTCCTGATGGGGTGAGCACGGCCACATCGGTCCCGGGAGGGCGCAATCAGGCGTCGTGTCTAAATGTCGATGGCCTTCCTGGGTTCCGTAAAAGGCTCTGAGTCCCGGCCGAGGTGCGAGTCGCGAAGGTCGACCACCCTCTTTTGCTTCCAGGCGTACTGGAGCAATCGGAGATATCGACATTCGATATCGCGTTTCGTACTCTGAGGGTGACGTGTTCACAAGACGACAAAAATGTGGGGAGGTCTGGATGTTGAAATATCTGCTCGCTGTCTTGGTTGTGTCAGCGGCGACGAGCGAGATCATTCTGTCTGAGGCGGTTGCCCAGGCTCCACCGCCGCTGGCCACACCGTTCAATCCCAGTTTCGGTGATCAGATGAATACATTGGTCCAGCCGCGGCATGCCAAGCTCGGCCTGATCGGGAGAGAGCAAAACTGGGCACTTGCGGCCTACGAGTCGCACCAACTTAAAGACGCGTTATCGAACATCGCTAAGTGGCGGCCGCGGTTTGGAGGCCAATCGGTACCGGATTTGATGGAGTCAATGACCGGTGAGGCCGTCAGAGCTCTCGATGAAGCCATCCAGGCTGGAGATGCGCGTCAGTTCGCGCAAGCGTATTCTCGTCTCACCAATGGTTGCAACAGCTGCCACACCGCTCTTAATCATGCCTACGTGGTGATCAAGGTACCGGATCAGTCGGCTTTTCAGAATCAGGATTTCCGTGTTCCGGCCAAAGCCGCAGCGCCCTAGCATCGGACGCTTGTCGATGCATACCCCTCTTCCTCGT